>JAURXG010000378.1 GCA_030654555.1 Aquabacterium sp. | reverse complement strand
GCCCCGCGCCCACGTTGACGTACAGCAGCGACGAATCCCCCAGCCGCTCGACATGCAGCAGCGTGGCCGGCAGCCCGGCGCCTGCGCCCGCATCGGCCACCAGCAGGTGCTCGGGCCGCACGCCCAGCTGCACCGCAGCGCCCGCAGGCACGGCGCGCGCGTCGACCGCAGCCACCACGGTCTGCCCAGCCACCTCGATGCGCGCCGCGTCACCTTCCGCCGCGAGCAGCTTGCCGGGCAGCAGGTTCATCTTCGGCGAGCCGATGAACTCGGCCACGAAGGTGCTGGCCGGGCGGTGGTACAGCGTCATCGGGCTGCCCACCTGGGCCACGCTGCCACGCTGCTCGATCAGCGCGCCGGTGTGCAGCAGCACGATCTTGTCGGCCAGCGTCATCGCCTCGACCTGGTCGTGCGTCACGTAGATCATGCTGGCCGAGCCCAGGTCGTGGTGCAGCTTGGCGATCTCGAGCCGCGTCTGCACGCGCAATGCGGCGTCCAGGTTGGACAGCGGCTCGTCGAACAGGAACACCCGGGGCTGCTTGACGATCGCCCGGCCGATGGCCACGCGCTGGCGCTGGCCACCCGACAAGGCCTTGGGCAACCGGTCCATCAGCGGGGTGAGCTGCAGGATGTCGGCGGCCGCCTTCACCTTGGCGGCGATGGCGGCCTTGTCGGCGCCCATCACCTGCAGGCCGAAGGCCATGTTCTGGGCCACCGTCATGTGCGGGTACAGCGCATAACTCTGGAACACCATGGCCACGCCGCGCTGGGCCGGCGGCAGATCGTTCACCCGCACGCCGCCGATGGACAGGTCGCCCGAGCTGATGTCCTCGAGCCCCGCCACGCAGCGCAGCAGCGTGCTCTTGCCGCAGCCCGAGGGGCCGACGAAGACGCAGAACTCGCCATCCTCGACGGTGAGCGTGGCGTCCTTGATGGTCAGCGGCAGGCTGGCGCCGTAGCGCTTGTTGACGTGGTTGAAATCGATGCGGGACATGGTGGGTCTTTCCTGGATTCAGCCCTTGACGGCGCCGGCCGTGAGGCCCGAGACGATCTTCTTCTGGAACACCAGCACCAGACCCAGCAGCGGCAGGGTGACGATGACCGAGGCGGCCATGATGGTGCCCCAGGGGATCTCGAACGAGGTGGCGCCGGCGATCAGCGAGATGCCCACCGGCACGGTGCGCTGGTCGTCCTCGACAATGAAGGTCAACGCGAACAGGAACTCGTTCCACGCACCGATGAAGGCCAGCAGCCCGGTCGACACCAGCGCCGGCCACAGCAGCGGCAGGAACACCTGGAAGATGATGCGCAGCGGCCCGCAGCCGTCCATGATGGCGGCCTCCTCCAGCTCGTTGGGCAGGTCGCGCATGAAGGTGGTGAGGATCCACACCGTGAACGGCAGCGTGAAGATGGTGTACGGCACCACGAGGCCGATGGCGCGGTTGAACAGGCCCAGCGCCTGGATCAGCTCGAACATGCCCGAGAGCACCGCCACCTGCGGAAACATCGACACGCCCAGGATGGTGAGCATCAGCAGCCCCTTGCCCTTGAAGCGGATGCGGCCCAGCGCGTAGCTGGCCGTCACGCCCATCAGGATGGCGCCGCCCACGGTGAGCGTGGCCACCATCACCGAGTTGAGCAGGTGCCGGCCGAAGGGCTGCGCGCCCTCGAACAGCGCGGTGTAGTTGCCCAGGCTGGGCGCCTTGGGCCAGAGGGCGGTGTCGAACAGCGCCGAGCCGGTCTTGAACGAGGTGGCCACCATGTACAGGAAGGGGCCGACCGAGATGAACACCACCATGGCGGCGGCGATGTACAGGGCCACCGAGGCGAGTGCCGGGCGTTGGTGGGTCATCGTCAATCCGCCAGCTTGACGCGTGCCAGCCGCAGGAACAGCGCCGCCGACAGCATGATGATCAGGAACAGCGAGGTCGACGCCGCCGAGCCGAAGCCCACGTTGCCGGCATCCACCATCTCGCGCATCACCAGCCCCGACATGCTGATGGTGCTGCTGTCGTTGGAGGTCAGCACGTAGATCAGGTCGAACACGCGCAGCGCGTCGAGCAGGCGGAACACCATCGCCACCAGCAGCGGCTGGCGGATCAGCGGCAGCGTGACCTTCCAGAACAGGCGCAGCGGGTGCACGCCGTCCACGCGCGCGGCCTCGTAGCAGTCCTTGGGCAGGGTCTGCAGCGCGGCCAGGATCAGCAGCGCCATGAAGGGCGTGGTCTTCCACACGTCGACCAGCACCACCGACCACATCGCCGTACCGGCATCGGCCGTCCAGGCGACCTTCTCGGCGATCAGCCCCCAGTCGAGCAGGATCTGGTTCACCACGCCGAACTGGTCGTGCAGCATCCAGCCCCACATCTTGGCCGAGACGATGGTGGGGATGGCCCAGGGCACCAGCACCGCGGTGCGCACGAAGGCGCGGCCCTTGAACTCCTGGTTCAGCAGCAGGGCCACGCCCAGGCCGGCCAGCGTCTCCAGGATCACCGAGACCAACGCGAACTGGAAGGTGTTGCGGATGGCGGTGCCCCAGTCGCTGGCCCAGAAGCCGTCGGCGTAGTTGGGGTTGAAGAACAGGCCGTAGGGACCGAAGAAGTTCTCCAGCCCGATGAAGCGGCTGGCCTCCAGGTTGTTGATGTTGGTCTCGGTGAAGGCGAACCAGACCGAGCGCAGCAGCGGCCACACGGCCACCACCGCCATCAGCGCGAGCATGGGGGCGAGAAACAGCCAGGCGGTGCGGACGCGGTTGTTCATGGCGGCGGGTTCGGGTGGGGGTGCGCCGGCTACCAGCGCTCGCGCCGGATCAGCTTGAGCTTGCCTTCGAGCTTGCGCAGGGCGGCCTCGGGGGTGGTCTTGCGGGCCAGCACGTCGTGCGTGGCATCGGTCAGTGCCAGGCTCACCGCCGGGTACTTCAGCCCGGCCAGCGCCGAGGGCCGCGCCACCGAGGCTTCGAAGGTGGGCAGCAGGCTGGCCATGAAGCCATTGGCGGCGATCACCTCGGCGTCCTGGTACAGCGCGGGGCGGGTGGGGTTGAACGAGTGGCGGATGGCGCGGTCCTTCTGGATCGCGGCGCTGGTCATGTACATCACCAGATCGGCCGCCACGGCGGGGTGGCGGCTGTAACGCGAGACGGCCAGCTGCCAGCCGCCCAGCGTGCCGGCATGGCGCGCGCCTTCGCCGTCGCCGCGCGGCAGCGGCGACACGCCCACCTTGCCGCGCACCGGGCTGTCCGGGCTTTGCGACAGCGACCAGGCATAGGGCCAGTTGCGCATGAACAGCGCCTGGCCGTTCTGGAACACGCCGCGTGCATCCTCTTCGGCGTAGTTCAGCACGCCCACCGACGAGATCGTGCCGATCCACTGCGCGGCCGCGGCCAGTGCACGCACGGCCTGCGGGTTGTTGACGGTGATCGCGCCCTGCTCGTCGACCAGGCGGCCGCCGCCGTGGCTGGCGATCCACTCGATGGCGTTGCAGGTCAGGCTCTCGCTGGACTTGGCCTGGAAGACGAAGCCCTGGAAGTCCTTCTGCCCGGCGGCGCGCTCGCCGGCCTGCACCAGCGCGGCGGTGGCGGCCAGTTCGTCCCAGGTGGTGGGCGGCGGACGCCGGTACTTCTGCAGCAGGTCGCTGCGGTAGAACAGCAGGCCGGTGTCGGTGTACCAGGGCATGCCCAGCAGGCGGCCGGCCACGGTGTTGTTGGACACGATGGCCGGGAAGTGCTCGGCCTCCTGGCCGCGGCTGTAGGGCGTCAGGTCGACCAGGTGGTCCTTCAGGATGCCGGGCCAGATGATGTCGACGCGGATGATGTCGATGTCGCTGCTCTTGGCCGCGAACAGCTGGCGGTACACCGCCAGTGCGGCCGTGGCGTTGCCGGGCTGGGTGTAGTTGCGCACCGTGTGGCCGGTCTGGCGCGCCCAGGCCTCGGCGTGCTTCATGCACGATTCGATCTCGGGCGCGCTGGCACCGCAGGCGATGGTGATGGTGGCGGCTTGCAGCGCCGGCGGCGCGGCCAGCGCCAGCAGCAGCGCCAGTCCCGGGAAGAGGCGGTGGCTCAAGGGGGAGGCTCTCCAGGCGGCATCAGGTCGGGCAATCATCGCAGCACGTAGACCACGGCCGTGCGTGCGGGCACGCTGAAGCGGCCTTGCGCGGGCTCGAAGCGCGCCTGCGTGGCGGCGCGCCGGTCGGCCGCAGCGGCGGCGCGGTGCACCGGGTGCAGCGCCCAGCGCTGGCCACGGGTGCCGGCGATGGTCAACGGGTGCGCGCGGGTGTCGACGTTGACCAGCACCATCACCCGCGCGAAGCCGGCGCCGGGCAGGCCGCGGCCGTCCAGCTCGGCGGCGATCAGCACCGGGTTCTGCTGCGGGCCGGTGTTGTGGAAGCTCAATCGGCGCTGCACCGCGTCGGCGGTGGTCAGGTGGAACAGCCGCGAGCTGGCGCGGATGCGCAGCAGGTCGCGCATGGCATCGCGCGCGAAGGCGATGTCGGCCGGCTGGGCGCGCAAACGGGCATCGGCCAGGCGCGGGGCGATCAGCGCGTGCAGCGCGGCGTTGTCCGGCGCCGGCGGCAGGCCGCTGCCGAAGTGGTTGCCGGTGTAGGTCCAGTCCAGCCGGTTGAACCAGTCGCCCGAGTCGTAGCTGTTGCCGTCCATCGACTTGCTGCGCAGCACGTCGATGCCGGCATGGAAGTAGGCCACGCCCTGGCTGAGCGCGGTGAAGGCCATGCCCAGCACCTGCACCCGCGCACGTTCTGCCGACGAGGTGGCCAGCGGCAGCTTGAAGGCGTTGAGGTCCCACAGCGTGTGGTTGTCGTGGTTCTCGACGTAGTTGACCACCTCGCCGGGCTGGCTGGCATAACCCGCGATCTGGCCGGCATAGACCATCTGCTCGCCACGCCGCCGCTCGCCGCTGCGGGTGTCCATGGCATAACCGCGCAGCGTGCCGGCCAGGCCCAGCCGCACCAGGTCGGCCGCGGCCTTCAGCGCGTCGCGATCGGGGGCGACCAGCGCCCGGGCTGCGTCGTTGGGCGCATAGGCCAGGCCGTTCAGGTAACCCTGGCGCGCCACCAGCGCGGCGGGGCCGTCGCCCACGCCACCGCCGCGCAGCGCGTCGCGGGCGCGGTCGCTGAAGGTGGCGATGTCCGAGCCGTTCAGCGACAGCTGCGAGGCCTGCACGAAGCGCGCGCCGTTGGCCACCTCGCCGAAGTTCCAGCCTTCGCCCAGCAGGTGGATGGGGCGGCCGTTGTCGCGCTTGAGCAGGTCGCGCAGCTGTTCCATCGCCGCGCGCGGCTGGTGGCCCATCAGGTCGAAGCGGAAGCTGTCGATGCGGTACTCACGCGCCCACAGCCGCACCGAGTCGCGCATCAGCTTGGCCATCATGCGGTGCTCGGTGGCGCTGTTGTCGCAGCAGGTGCTGCGCTCGATCTGGCCGGCCGCGTCCAGCCGGTGGTAGTAGCCCGGCACGATGCGGTCGAGCACCGACTGCGGGTGCTGGCCCGAGGCCGACAGGTGGTTGTAGACCACGTCCATGCCCACGCGCAGGCCGGTGCGGTGCAGCGCCATCACCATCTGGCGGAACTCGCGGATGCGCACCGCGCCGTCGTCGGGCCGGCTGGCGTAGCTGCCTTCGGGCGCGTTGAAGTGCAGCGGGTCGTAGCCCCAGTTGAAGCAGTCCTGCGCGGCCACCGCCATCACCGCCGCCTGCTGCGCCGGGCTGTCGGGCGCGGCGGCGGGCACGCTGGGCGTGACGCAGCCCACCTCGGGCACGCTGGCGAAGTCGAACACCGGCAGCAGGTGCACGTCGGTCAGGCCGGCGCGGGCCAGCGCGGCCAGGTGGCGCATGCCGCGGCTGCGCGGCTGCACAAAGGCCGCGTACTTGCCGCGCTGGGCGGCGCTCACGCTGGTGTCGCCGATCGAGAAGTCGCGCACATGCAGCTCGTACACCGCCAGGTCGGTGTTGTGCAGCAGCGGCCGGGGGCGTGGGGCGCTTGCCCAGCCGGCGGGCAGCGTGGCCGGCGCGTCGAGCCGGCCGATCCAGGTGCGGCGCGAATCGGCCCCCAGGCTGGTGGCGTAGGGGTCGGTCACGCGCTGGCGCACCAGGCCGGTTCCGGGCACCCACACGTCGACCAGGTAGTTGTAGTACTGGCCGCTGAAATCGCCCGGCAGGCGCAAGCGCCAGGTGCCGGTGGCCTGGTCGCCGGGGGCCTCGTCGCGCTGCAGGGCGGGCACCTCGGGCAGGGCCGCGGCGCGGTCGTCGGCATAGCGGCACAGCCAGACGGCTTGCGCGGTGGGCGCCCACAGGTGAAAGGTGGTGGCCGGCGCCGGCGCTGCCGCAGGCGTGACCGACACGCCGAGGTCGGGCAGCGCCTCGGCGGCGGCGTACAGGTCGTCCAGCGCGCCCGCGTGCTGCACGGCGGTGGCCTGCTGCACGCGGCCGGCGGCGTCCTCGCGCACCAGCAGCAGCTGCCCACGGTGGAGGGCGCGCAGGCGGGCGGCGTCGGTCTCGGGCAGCTGCAATGGCGCGCCCGCAGCCACATGGCGGAAGCGCTCGGTCAGCGTGGCGGGCCAGGGCGTGGTGGGTGCCTGCAGTGCGAACGCCGCCTCGGCGCCGGCCACCGGCGCCCCCGCGCTGACCTGCAAGCCGCCCGCGGCGGCCTGCACCAGCCGGTAGCGGTGGTCCGCGCCCGCGGCCGGCGCGCCGGGCCACACCAGGCGCGTGCCATCCAGCCAGACCGCGCGGGCTTCGTGTCTAGCGCCATCGGCGTGCAGCAGCTTGAAGTGCGCGGCGGCATCGCAGGCCTCGCGCAAGGCCTGCGGGCTGTTGTCCGGCGGCTGTGCGGCAGCGCCCGCCGCCATCGCCGTGATCGCAGCGCCGGCCCATCCGCGCCACCACCGCCAGCCCGCACGCGGCCGCCCCGCCGCCGCGGCGGCAAGTCGACGGTTGGGCAGGGGGAGGTCGGGCATGGGGGCGAAGGCGGCGGTGCCCGGCAAGGCCTGCCGGATGGCAAAATCATAGCGTAGCAAAACTACACCAGCGGCGTCTCGCGGGTTGGTTTTAGGGTAAACACTGGCGCTATCGACCCGTCTGCCTGCGTGCTAGAGTGTAGTTTCGCTACAAGTTGATGGAGTCTGCGCATGTCCTCCTGGCCGCCTTCCGGCCTCGGGCAACCGATCGGTGCCGCCAGGCGGATCGTGCTGGCGCTGGCCGGGGCCGGCCTCTTGCTGGCCGGCTGCGCCCTGCCGCCGCCGCTGCGGGCGCCCGACACCACGCCCGTGCCGAAAGCCGATACCGGCAGCCCGCTGGCCGAGGGCTGGCAGCATGGCGCCTTCATCGAGATCTTCGTGCGCGCCTATGCCGACAGCGACGGCGACGGCATCGGCGATCTGCGCGGCCTGACCGGCCGGCTCGACCACCTGCAGCGCCTGGGCGTGCGCGGCATCTGGCTGATGCCCATCACCGCCAATGGTGACGGCGACCACGGTTATGCCACCACCGACTTCCGCGCGGTGGCGCCCGAGTACGGCACGCTGGCCGATTTCGACGAACTCATCGCCCAGGCCCATGCGCGCGGCATCGGCGTGGTGATGGACTACGTGCTCAACCATGCGGCGGCCGCGCACCCGATGTTCGTGGCCGCGCGCCAAGGCGCGGGCAGCGCGTGGCGCGACTGGTTCGTCTGGCGCGACACGGCCCCCGCCGGCTGGGACATCTGGGGCCAGAACCCCTGGTACCACACGCCGAGCCAACCCTGGCTGCACACCGGCGATCTGAAGCAATTGCCCCCGGCCCCACCGGGCGCACGCGACTTCTACTTCGCCACGTTCGGGCCGCAGATGCCCGACTTCAACTTCCGCCAGCCCGCGGTGCTGAACTACCACCTCGACAGCCTGCGCTTCTGGCTCAACCGCGGGCTCGACGGCTACCGGCTCGATGCGGTGCCGCACCTGATCGAGAACAACGCCCGCGACTGGAACGACCAGCCCGAAAGCCGCGCGCTGACGCGGCAGATCCAGGCGCTGGTCAAGGCCTACCCGCGCCGCTACACCGTCTGCGAGGCCACCGCCGAGCCGCTGGCCTACGCCGACGCCGAGCTGTGCGGCGCGGCCTTCGCCTTCGGGCTGGAGGGCCAGCTGGTCAAGGCCGCGCGCGGCGAGGCCGAGGCCATCGCCAAGGTGGCGGCCTACCCGGCCCACGCGCCGCCGACGATGGGCGTGTTCGTCTCCAACCACGACAAGTTCGCCGGCCAGCGGCTGTGGGACCAGGTGGGTGGCGACGAGCGGCTGTACCGCCTCACGGCCGCCACCTACCTGCTGCTGCCCGGCACGCCCTTCATCTACTACGGCGAGGAGATCGGCCAGGCCGGCGCCGCCGGGCTGGTGGACGATCCGCAGATCCGCGGGCCGATGAGCTGGACGGCCGATGCCGCGAATGCCGGCTTCACGCGCGGGCGGCCCTTCCGCGCGCTGGCCGCCAATCGGGCCACGCACAACGTGGCGGCACAGCAAGCCGACCCCGACAGCCTGCTGGCGCACTACCAGGCGCTGCTGGCGCTGCGCAACGGCCATCCGTCGATCGCCCGCGGCAGCTACGAGCGCGCGGTGGCCGACGGCGCCACGCTGAGCTTCCAGCGCCGGCGGGGCGACGAACACACCGTGATGACCTACAACTACGGCCGGACCGCGGCGCGCCTGCCGGTGGCCGGCCTGCCGGCGGGCGCGCGGCTGCAGGCGCTGCATCCGCGGCGCGGCGCGGCACTGACGGCCGATGCCACCGGCGCGCTGCAGGTGCCGTTGGCGCCGCAGTCGTTTGCCGTGTGGCAGGTGCGCCTCCGTTGAACGGCAGGCGGCTTGCCGTGGCGCACCGCTAGCACCGAACGTGAGCGTACAAGCTTGCGCCGCCACGCCGCATCAGCGTCCCCCTTGCTTGCCATCCACCATGCCCCACCACGCCCCCCACGCCCCCGATCCTGCCGATGCCGCGATCTACAGCGCCCGCGAGGCCGACTGGCGCTGCGGCGCGCTGGTCTACCAGGTGCTGGTCGATCGCTTCGCGCCCCCGGCCGATCTGGCCGCCAAGGCCCACCTCTACCCCGCGCCCAAGGTGCTGAAGGCCTGGGACGAACTGCCCCGCAGCGGCCGCTACCTGGACGACGCCAGGCTGTGGAGCCACGAGATCGAGTTCTGGGGCGGCGACCTGGCCAGCACCGCCAGCAAGCTCGACCATCTGCGTGATCTGGGCATGGACGTGGTCTACCTCAACCCCATCCAAGACGCCACCACCAACCACAAGTACGACGCGCTGGACCACCTGGCCATCGCGCCCGAGTTCGGCAGCCACGACGACTTCAGGCGGCTGGCCGAGGCGGTGCATGCGCAGGGCATGAAGCTGGTGCTCGACGGCGTGTTCAACCACATGGGCCGCAACTCGCCGAAGTTCCGCGCGGCCGAGGCCGATCCGGCCAGCCCGTATCGGGATTGGTTTGTGTTCGGGCCCGGGTTTGCCGGCGGCGCGCGCAGCTGGTGGCTGGCCGAGAACCTGCCCGAGCTGAACCTCGAGAACCCCGCCGTGCGCGACCATGTCTACAACGCCCCCGACTCGGCCGTGCGCCGCTACCTGCGCGACGGCGCCGACGGCTGGCGGCTGGACGTGGCGGTGGACATCGGCTTTCGCTACCTGGCCGAACTGACCGCCGCCGCGCACGACGAGAAGCCCGGCTCGCTGGTCGTGGGCGAGATCGCCTGCTACCCGGCCGAGTGGTTCCCGGCGGTCGACGCGGTGATGAACTTCACGCTGCGCCACATCCTCCTGGGCACCTGCAGCGGCCGCATAGACCCCGCCACCGCGCTGCGCATGATCCACCGCCTGGTCGACGAGTCCGGCATCGAGAACCTGCTCAGGAGCTGGATCTACCTCGACAACCACGACACGCCCCGCCTGGCCACCACGCTGCCCGACGTGCAGCAGCGCCGGCTGGCGCAGGTGCTGCAGTTCACGCTGCCCGGATCGCCCAACCTGTACTACGGCAGCGAGCTGGGCATGGCCGGCGGCGACGACCCCGAGATGCGCGCGCCGATGCGCTGGGATCTCGTCACCGATGACAACCCCGACCTGCGGTGGACGCGCCAGCTGATCGCCTTGCGCCAGGCCCAGCGCGCGCTGCGCGTGGGCAACCTGCGCGCCATCACCAGCCACCGGCTGCTGGCCTTCGAGCGCCACACCGACCGGGTGCAGGACACCGTGCTGGTGATCACCAACCCCGGCGACGACACCATCACCGAGACCCTGATGACCGGCAACTCGCGGCTGATGAACCCCTTCCGCCTGCTCGACCTGCTGGGCACGGCCAGCGCGCCGGTGCACGTGCACTGCGGCCTGGTCACCGTCACCGTGCCGGCGCACGGCTTCCTGGTGCTGCAGCCCGAGGTGATGCCCGCCGGCGGCTACAGCAGCTACAAGCGGGTGCCGTGATGCCGGCGTGTCCTGCGTGGCTGGTCCGGGGGCTGGGCGCTGCGGCGTCGATCGGGGGCCTGTTGCTGGCGGCGGCCTGTGCGCCGGGCCGCGGCCCGACGGCCGTTGCCAGCGTGCCGGCCCCACCCGCCTGCGCCGCAGCGCCCTTGGGCGCCACCACGCTGTACCTGCGTGGCAGCATGAACCAGTGGCAGCCCGACGAGGCGGCGGAGTTCGTCTACCGCTGCGATGCCTATTACCTGAACCTGCGGCTGGAGGGCGAGCAGCGCTTCAAGATCGCCGACGACCGCTGGTCGGCGGCCACCATCTTCGCCAATGCACCCGGCAGCCCTGCGCCGGGCTTGCCGCCGGTGCTGTCGCGGGGCCCGGCCACCGCCGAGCTGGTGGCCCGCTTCAGCGGGGCGCAGACGCTGCGCCTAGCCTTCGACGCGGCCGGCCCGCGGCTGAGCCTGCTGGGCGGCCATGTCGACGACCCACGCACCCGCGAGATCACCGACCCGGTGGCGCTGAGCCTGCGCCACGATTCACGCGCGCTGACCGACAAGCAGCCCTTCGGCGCGGTGCCCGCCGGCACCGAGCTGCGGTTCGGCTTCCAAGCCTTGCCTGGTGTCGAGCAGGCCACGCTGGTGGTCGAGCGCCGCCACCTCGAAGGCGACCAGACCGTGCTGGCCTACGAGCCGCTGGCGCGCCTCCCGATGCAGCGCAGCGCCGGCAGCACCGCCGGCACCGAGCGCTTCACCGCGCGCCACCGCTTCGACGCGGTCGGTGTGCACGGCTACTGGTTCGAGCTGCGCATCGCCGGCCAGGCCTACGTGCTGCACAACAACGCCGACACCATCCACTGGACGCGTGAGAAGGGCAGCAACGGCCAGGCCCAGGTGGGCTGGCTGCCGGATGCACCACGCAAGATCCGCCGCCTGCGGCTGAGCGTGTACCGGCCCGACTTCCAGGTGCCCGACTGGGCCGCCGACGCGGTGTACTACTACGTCTTCCCCGAGCGTTTTCGCAACGGCGACAAGACCAACGACCCGCAGCCCGGCAGCCGGCGCTACCAGCAGCATGGCATCGAGCGCCACGCGCGCTGGCTGGACCTGCCCTTCAAGCCCGGCAGCGGCGATGGCTCGGACGCCGTCTACAACAACGACCACTTCGGGGGCGACCTGGCCGGCATCACCGCCAAGCTGGACCACATCCGCGCGCTGGGTGCCAATGCGATCTACATGACGCCGGTGTTCGCCGGCGCCAGCAACCACAAGTACGACACTGCCGACTACCACCGCATCGACCCGGCCTTCGGCAGCAACGCCGACTTCACCCGCCTGACGCAAGCCGCCGCGCAGCGCGGCATGCGTGTGATCGTCGACACCTCGTTCAACCACACCGGCAGCGATTCGCTGTACTTCGACCGTTTCGGCAACCATGCCACCGGGCCCGATGGCCGGCCCAACCTCGGCGCGTTTGCCAACGGCCGCATCCAGCCCGATTCACCCTGGGCCAGCTGGTACCGGCTCGACCCCACGCAGGCCGATCCCGACAAGCAGTACACCGGCTGGGCCGGCGTGGCCGACCTGCCCGAGCTGGACAAGAGCGCACCGGCCTGGCGCGAGTTTGCCTACCGCGCACCCGATTCGGTGACACGCCAGTGGCTGCAGCGCGGCGCCGCCGGCTGGCGCATGGACGTGGCGCCCTGGGTCCCCGACGACTTCTGGCGCGAATGGCGCGCGGTGGTCAAGCAGACCGACCCGCAGGCCCTCACCATCGCCGAGACCTGGTTCGACGCCAGCAAGCACCTGCTGGGCGACATGTTCGACTCGACGATGAACTACATCTTCCGCAACGCGGTGCTCGACTACGCCGCCGGCGGCGCGGCCGGCGAGGCGGTGCGCCACCTCGAGCTGGTGCGCGAGCTGTATCCACCGCCGGCCTTCCATGCGCTGATGAACCTGCTGTCCAGCCACGACCAGGCGCGTGCGCTGCACCGCTTCGGCGACACGCGTTTCGGCGGCGCGCCGGTGGACGCCGCCACGGTGGCCAAGGCCAAGCGCCGGCTGCTGCTGGCGGTGCTGCTGCAGATGAGCTACCCCGGTTCACCCGCCGTCTACTACGGCGACGAGGTGGGCCTGACCGGCGGCGACGACCCCTACAACCGCGCCCCCTATCCCTGGGCCGACGAAGGTGGCCAGCCCGACGAGGTGCTGCACGCCGAGTTCAAGCGCCTGATCGCGATGCGCCATGCCCACCCGGTGCTGCGCCGCGGCACGCTGCTGGCGCCGCTGCATGCCGACGACGCGGTGCTGGTGCTGGCGCGCCGGCTGGGCGAGGGCGCCGACGCACGCTGGGCGATCGCGGCTTTCAACAACGCCGAGTCCGGGCGCAGTGTGCGCGTGGTGTTGCCGGCCGACGCGCCGATGGGGCGTTATGTCGCGGCCTGGGGTGACGCCCCGGGCGAGGTGGTGCAGGGGCGCTTGACCTTGCAGCTGCCGCCCTTGTCGGGACGGGTGCTGCTGTCGCCCTGACGTCGGGCTGGGGCGCCGGCCGCAGCGCGCCCCGCCTCAGGGCGGTTTCAGCGCCGCCAGCCCTCGTCGATGCGATCGACCTGCCGCAGCAGCGCGGCCATCAGCTGGTCGCCCAGGCCACGCTGGGCGTAGAAGCGCTCGGCGGCATCGGCACAGCTGGCTTGCACCTCGGGGCCGATGGCGAGGGTGGGGCCCAGCGCGGTGCCGGCCAGCTGGATCTCGCAGGCGCGCTGCATCAGCCACAGCGTGTAGAAGCATTCGGGCAGCGTGCGGCCCCAGGCCAGCAGGCCGTGGTTGCGCAGGATCACCGCCGGGCGCGGCGCGCCTTGGCCGCCTTCGGCCGCGCCGCCGCGCACCGACGCCAGCAGGCGCGGGCCCTCGCCGGCGAACACCGTGATGCCCTCGAAGTCGTGGTACGCCAGCCGCCCGCCCAGCTGCGCGGCGTAGAAGTTGCTGATCTCCAGCCCCGCCTTCGAGCAGGCCACCGCCATGCCGGCCGTGGTGTGGGTGTGCATCACGCAGTGCGCGTCGGCAATCGCCTCGTGCAGCGTGGCGTGCGGGGTGAAGCCGGCGGGGTTGACCGGGTAGGGGCTGCCGTCCAGCACCCGGCCCTGCAGGTCGATCTTCACCAGGTTGGAGGCGCAGACCTCGCTGTAGTGCAGGCCGTAGGGGTTGATCAGGAACTGGCGCGCGTCACCCGTGCCGGGCACGCGCAACGAGATGTGGTTGAAGATCAGCTCGGTCCAGCCCAGCAGGTGGAACACACGGTAGCAGCCGGCCAGTTGCTGGCGCGCCTGCCATTCCGCGGGGCTGCACTGTGATTCAGCCGTCATGGCTGCAGGGTGGATTCGGCATCCGCGTCGGCCGCGGCCTTGGCCCGGGCCTCGGCATCGGCGGCGGCACGGCGGCGTGCGCCGGTGGATTCGCGCCGCGCCAGCCAGATCGTGGCGCCGCTGATCACCAGGCCGCCGATGATGGTGGACTGGCTGGGGATGTCGGCAAACAGCAGGAAGCCCATCAGCGCCGACCACACCAGGTCGAGGAACTTGGCCGACTGCGTGGCCGAGATGTCGGCCGCCGCGAAGCCGCGTGTCAGGCAGTAGTGCCCGCCGCTGCCCAGGAAACCGGCCACCAGGAAGCCCAGCCATTGCCAGGCGCTCAGGTCCTGCCAGAACCACAGCGCCAGCGGCAAGGTGATGAGGGACACGGTGATCGACTGCCACACCAGGATCACGCCCGGCGTCTCGTAGCGCGTCATCGCCTTGGTCAGCAGGAACGACACCGCAAACACCGGCGCCGAGGCCAGCATCATCAGGTGGTACCAGCCGCCGGTGGCCGACAGCTTGGGGCCGACGACGATCAGCACGCCGCCGAAGCCCAGCGCGGTGGCCACCCAGCGCTCCCAGCGCATCGGCTCGCGAAAGGCCAGGTAGGCGCCGATCATGATGAAGATCGGGCCGGTGAAGCCGATCGCCGTCATGTCGGCCAGCGGGATCTTGGGCAGCGCCGAGAACCACAGGCACAGCCCCACGGTGTGGGCCAGGCCGCGGGTGAACTGGTCGCCGATGCGCTTGGGCAGGTAGTTGGCAAAACCACCGCGCCACACCAGCGGCAGGATCACCAGCAGGCCGAAGAAGTACCGCAGGAACTGCGCCTGGAACGGATCGATCTGCTGGGTGAGCAGCCGCATCAGCGCGTTGAGCATGCTGAAGATGAAGCCGGCGGCGCTGGTCCACAGCAGGCCGCGGGTGGTGGGGCTCCAGTGCTGGCTGCGCCGCACCAGCGCCTCGCGGTATCGGGACAAGGTCATGAACGGGATCGCGGGTCGGGCTGGCGGCACAACCAGCGAGCGTCTCCCGACGCGCCCGCCCGGGCTGTCATGCGGGCGACAGGGCCCGTGCCCGCGGGC
>JAURXG010000364.1 GCA_030654555.1 Aquabacterium sp. | reverse complement strand
AACAGGAAGCGGTAGGGCACCGTCAGCAGTTTGATCCAGATGCCGATCAGCGGCAGGTTCAGGATCACCAGCATCGCGTTGCCCACCCACATGCTGGCGATCAGGCCCCAGAACAGGTCGGGGTTGCTGGTCATCACCTGCGGGCCGGGCTGGATGCCCTTGATCGTCATCGCGCCGACCATCAGCGCCATCACCGCGTTGGGCGGGATGCCCAGCGTCAACATCGGGATGAAGCTGGTCTGCGCACCGGCGTTGTTGGCCGCCTCGGGGCCGGCCACGCCGCGGATGTTGCCCTGGCCGAAGGGCACTTCACCCTTGCGGCCACGCATCTTCTTCTCGAGCGTGTAGGCCGCGAACGACGACAGCAGCGCGCCACCGCCGGGCAGGATGCCCAGGATCGAGCCCAGCGCGGTGCCGCGCAGCACCGCCGGTGCGGCGTCCTTGAAGTCCTGCCGGGTCGGCCACAGGCCGCTGACGTGCTTGGTGAACACCTCGCGGTGCTCGGCCGGCCGGCCCAGGTTGGCGATGATCTCGCCGAAGCCGAACACGCCCATCGCGATGGCCACGAAGCCGATGCCGTCGGTCAGCTCGGGGATGTCCATGCTGAAGCGCGGCACGCCCGAGATCACGTCGGTGTTGATCTGGCCCAGCAGCAGGCCCAGCAGGATCATCGCGATGGCCTTGATCAGCGAGCCCGAGGCCAGCACCACCGCGCCGATCAGGCCCAGCACCATCAGCGAGAAGTACTCGGCCGGGCCGAACTTGAAGGCCACCTCGGTCAGCGGCGGCGCGAAGGCCGCGATGATGATGGTGCCCACGCAGCCCGCGAAGAACGAGCCCAGGCCCGCGGCGGCCAGTGCCGCACCCGCGCGGCCCTTGCGCGCCATCGCGTAGCCGTCGATCGCGGTGACCACCGAGCTCGATTCACCCGGCACGTTGATCAGGATGGCGGTGGTCGAGCCACCGTACTGGGCGCCGTAGTAGATGCCCGCCAGCATGATCAGCGCGGGCGTGGCATCCAGCGCGTAGATCGATGGCAGCAGCATCGCGATGGTGGCCACCGGCCCCAGGCCGGGCAGCACGCCGATCAAGGTGCCGAGCACCGCACCACCGAAGGCATACAGCAGGTTGGTCAGCGTGAAGGCCACGCCCAGACCCAGTGCCAGGTTGTTCAAGAGATCCATGTGCGGCTCCTCAACCGGTGATGAACTTCGGCCACAAGGGGATGACCAGGCTCAGTCCCTTGATGAAGATGAGCCAGGAGCCCAGCGTGAGGATCACCACGTTGAGCAGCGCGTCCTTCCAGTGGAACTCGTCACCCGCCAGCGCGGCCACCACGATCAGCAACGGCAGCGACAGGATCATGCCCAGCCGCGGCAGGATCACGCCGAACATCACCACCGAGCCGGTGATGATGAACAGCGGCTTCCAGGCGATCGAGCCGATGGGGTCGCCGTCCTCGGTCTCCACGGTGATCGAGGCGAACCACACCAGCGCGCCCATGATGGCCAGCAGGATGCCCAGGCCGAACGGAAAGTAGGCCGGCCCCGGGCGGGCCGACGAGCCGAAGCTGTATTCGGTGGCACCCCAGGCAAAGCCCAGGCCCACGACCACGAACATCAGTCCCGACCAGAAATCCTTCTGGCTCTTGATCTTCACTGCGGTATCTCCTCTAGACGGCTCTATGACGTGGCCGGATTCTAGGGAGCGTCCCCGGCAGGGCCGGTGTGGTTTCCACGTAAAGCGGGGGCCGCCGCACCCAGGGGTGTCGCTGGCGCGACAACGCCGCAGGTGGGCCGGATCAGTGCTCGGACCAGGCCGGCGTGGCGCGCAGCACCTCGTCGACCGTGGTGATGCCCTCGGCCACCTTCATCATGCCGGCCAGGCGCAGCGGGCGCATGCCGGTCTTCACCGCCTGGCGGCGCAGCGCGGCCATGTCGTGCGCCGGATGCACGGCGCGCTTGCTGTCCTCGTCGAGCACCAGCAGCTCGTACAGGCCCACCCGGCCGCGGTAGCCGGTCTGGCGGCAGGCCAGGCAGCCCACCGGCTTGTACGGCCGCACGCCGCCCGACAGCCGCCAGGGCCGAGCCAGCTCGTCCAGCGTGTCGCGCGTGGCGCCGTCGTCGCGTGCCTTGCAGGCCGGGCACAGCGTGCGCGCCAGCCGCTGCGCCAGCACGCCGATCACCGTGGCCGAGATCAGGTAGGCCGGCACGCCGAGGTCGATCAGCCGCGTGATGGCCGAGGCCGCGTCGTTCGTATGCAAGGTGGAGAAGACCAGGTGGCCGGTCAGCGCGGCCTGGATCGCCATCTCGGCGGTGGCCAGGTCGCGGATCTCGCCGACCATGATGATGTCCGGGTCCTGCCGCATCAGCGCGCGCAGGCCTTCGGCAAAGCCCATATCGAGTGCGGCCTGCACCTGGGTCTGGTTGAACGAGGGCTCGATC
>JAURXG010000363.1 GCA_030654555.1 Aquabacterium sp. | reverse complement strand
CACAGGACGTTGTTGACCTGGTTCGGGTAGTCGGTGCGGCCGGTGGCCATGATGGCGTCGCTGCGCACCGCCTTGACCTCCTCGGGCATGATCTCCGGTGTGGGGTTGGCCAGCGCGAAGATCAGCGGGTTGGCGGCCATGCTGGCCACCATCGGCGCCTTCAGCACGCCGCCGGCCGACAGGCCCAGGAACACGTCGGCACCGGCGATGGCCTCGGCCAGCGTGCGGTGCGCGGTGTCCTGCGCGAATTCGCTCTTGTCCGGGTCCATCAGTTCGATGCGGCCCTGGTAGACCACGCCGGCCAGGTCGGTGACGAAGATGTTCTTGCGCGGCAGGCCCAGCTTGACCAGCAGGTTCAGGCAGGCCAGCGCGGCGGCGCCGGCGCCCGAGGTGACGAGCTTGACCTCGTCGATCTTCTTGCCCACCACCTTCAGCCCGTTCATCAGCGCCGCACCCACCACGATGGCGGTGCCGTGCTGGTCGTCGTGGAAGACCGGGATCTTCATGCGCTCGCGCAGCTTGCGCTCGACGTAGAAGCAGTCGGGCGCCTTGATGTCCTCGAGGTTGATGCCGCCGAAGGTGGGCTCCAGCGCGGCGATGATGTCGCACAGCTTGTCGAGGTTGCGCTCGTTGATCTCGAGGTCGAACACGTCGATGCCGGCGAACTTCTTGAACAGCACGCCCTTGCCCTCCATCACCGGCTTGGACGCCAGCGGGCCGATGTCGCCCAGCCCCAGCACCGCGGTGCCGTTGGTGACGACGGCCACCAGGTTGCCGCGCGAGGTGTAGCGCCAGGCGTTGGCCGGGTCGGCGACGATCTCTTCGCAGGCGGCGGCCACGCCGGGCGAGTAGGCCAGCGCCAGGTCACGCTGGTTGACCATCTGCTTGGTGGCGTGGATCGCCACCTTGCCGGGCGTCGGGAACTCGTGGTATTCGAGCGCGGCGCGGCGCAACTCGGCGCGCTTTTCTTCGTAATCGGGCATGGTGTTCTCGGCAGCGGTTGGGCGACGGGCCCGGATGGCGGCGGCGCATCGGGGGGGTGCAAATTCTAGGTAGTGTGAGGCCGCCGCGCCCCGCGGTTCATGCGCGAAACTGCGTAGCGCTTTGAACCGCCGGTCACCCAATACTGCTGCTGCATGAGCCTCCCCGCGCCGCCCCTTGCCCCGCCACGCACGCGCCCGCGCCTGCTGCTGTGGGGGATGCTGGTGGCGCTGCTGGGCGTGGCGCAGTCGGCGCTGGTGGTGCTGACCCTGCGCTACGAGCAGGCGCGTGCGCTGGATCGCACCGAGGACGTGGCCACCGCGGCGCAGGGCGAGATCCGCCGCCGCACCCAGCTGGTGCTGCAGGGCGTGCAGGGCCTGCAGGCGCCCGCGGGCGATGCCCTGGCCTGGCGGCGCCATGCCGATGAGCTGCTGCGCAGCCAGCGCGAGATCGGTCGGCTGGAGCGGCGCGACGCGCGCCTGCGCATCGTCGAGGCGGCCGAGACGCCGTTCCTCGAGCCGCTGTTCTCGCGCCTGCCGCGTGCCGAGATGGAGGTGGAGACCGAGGTGGCCTGCAGCAGCGCCAGGCGGCTGATGTCGCCGTCGTTCTCGCGCAGCCAGTTCGTGCCCTTGCCCGGCGGCCTGGGGATCGAGGCGGTCGATGTCTGCGCGCCGCTGCAGGAGGCGGGCGAGCTGGTGGGCTTCACCGTGGCCACGCTGCTGCTGCCGCAGTTGCTGGACGAGGTGCTCGGCGCGGAGATCGGCCGCAGCCACGAGCTGTCGTTCGTCGAGGGCGACGGCACCCGGCTGGCGCGCGGTGGTGCTGTGCGCGGCGCCGGTGTGTTCGTCGCCGAGCGGCTGGTCGACCTGCCGGGTGCGCCGCTGCAGCTGCGGGTCGACGCGATGGAACGTGCGCCCAGCCTGATCCCCAACCTGGCCACCGCGCTGGTGCTGGGCCTGTCGCTGGCCTTGAGCGCCGTGGTGGTGCTGCTGGTGCGCGACGGCCGGCGGCGGCACGCCGCCGAGGAGGCGCTGGCCGAATCGCTGGCGTTCCGCCGCGCGATGGAGGATTCGCTGCTCACCGGCCTGCGCGCCCGCGACCGGCAGGGCCGCATCGTCTACGTCAACCCGGCCTTCTGCAAGATGGTGGGCTACAGCGCCGACGAGCTGCAGCAGGCCGCCTTGCCGCCCTACTGGCCGCCTGAAAGAGTGGGCGAGTACCAGCGCCGCCAGGCCGAGCGGCTGGCCGCGGCGACCGGGGCCGGCATGCCGCACGAAGGCTACGAGACGGTGTTCATGCGCCGCGACGGCGAGCGCTTCCCGGTGATGATCTACGAGGCGCCGCTGGTCACCGGCACCGGCAAGCAGACCGGCTGGATGAGCGCGGTGCTCGACCTGTCGGCACAGCGCCGGGTCGAAGAGCTCTCGCGCCAGCAGCAGGAGCGGCTGCAGGCCACCGCCCGGCTGGCCAGCGTGGGTGAGATGGCCTCGCTGCTGAGCCACGAGCTGAACCAGCCGCTGTCGGCCATCGCCAGCTATGCCACCGGCTCGCTCAACCTGATGGACGCGCCGCCGTTGGGCGGCGAGCCCGATCCCGAGCTGCTGCCCTCGCTGCGCCATGCGCTGCAGCGCATCACCGAGCAGGCCGAGCGCGCGGGCCGGGTGATCAAGAGCGTGCACGACTTCGTGCGCCGCCGGCACCAGGCGCATGAGGTCATCGCCGCCGACCTGCTGATCGAATCGGTGCTGCCGCTGGTGCGGCTGCAGGCGCGCAAGGTGGGCGTGCGGGTGGAGGTAGACGTGGCGCAGCCGGTGCCGCGGGTGAAGGTGGACCGCACCATGGTCGAGCAGGTGCTGCTGAACCTGGCGCGCAATGGCATCCAGGCGATGGACGGCCCCACGCCGCTGGCCGATCGTGTGCTGACGCTGCGCGCGCAGTGGGTGCCCGCGGCGCAGGGCCGCGGGGTGCGGTTCTCGGTGATCGACACCGGGCCGGGCATACCGGCCGACGTGGCGCAGCGCCTGTTCACGCCCTTCGTCACCACCAAGCCCGAGGGCATGGGGCTGGGCCTGTCGCTGTGCCGCACGGTGATCGAGCAGCATGGCGGCACGATGGACTTCGAGACCCTGCCCGCGCGGCCCGGCACGCCCGCCGATCAGCCCGGCGGCACCGCGTTCCACGTCACGCTGCCGCCGCTGACGCCGCCTCCGGCGCCACCGCCGGGCTTGCCGGCCGTCGAGCCGGCAGTCGAGCCGGCCGCGCCGGGCTTGCCGGTGCGCTGATCGGCCCGGGCATGGCCGATACTCGCGCCCATGATGGCCAATGCCGTGACGCCGCCGCTGGGCCTGCCGATGGTCTACCTGGTCGACGACGAGACCGTCGTGCGCGAGGCGCTGGACTGGCTGCTGCGCTCGCGCCGGCTGCTGTCCGAGGGCTTTGCGCATGCCGAGGCCTTCGAGGCCTTCCTCGCCACGCGTGATCTGGCCAGTGGCTGGCCCGACGCCCCCTCCTGCCTGCTGCTCGACGTGCGCATGCCCGGCACCAGCGGGCTGCTGCTGTTCGAGCGCCTGATCGAGCGCGGCCTGATCGAGGCGCTGCCGGTGATCTTCCTCACCGGGCATGGCGACGTGCCCACCGCGGTGGCGGCGGTCAAGCGCGGTGCCTTCGATTTCGTCGAGAAGCCGTTCTCCGACAACGCGCTGGTCGACCGGGTGGTGCAGGCGCTGGCGGCCAGCGGCGAGGCGATTCAGCGCCGGCGCGGCCGCAAGACGCTGCAGAAGCTGCTGGCCGAGCTGACCGAGCGCGAGCGCGAGGTGATGGCGCGCGTGATCGCCGGCCTGGCCAACAAGCTGATCGCCGACGAACTCGACATCAGCGTGCGCACGGTGGAAGTGCACCGGGCCCGGCTGTTCGACAAGATGAACGTGCGCTCGGCCGTCGAGCTGGCCAACCTGCTGCGCGACGATCCACCCTGAGCGCCGCCGGGTCGGCTCGAAGACGCGGCCTGCGACACAATCCCGCGCATGTCCCTGGGCGAGTTCGACCTGATCGCGAAGTACTTCACCCGCCCCACGCCGCACGCGGTGCTGGGCGTGGGCGACGACTGCGCGCTGCTGCAGCCGGCCCTGGGCATGCAGTGGGCCGTCTCCTGCGACATGCTGGTCGAGGGCCGGCACTTCCTGTCCACGGTGCGCCCCGAGCGGCTGGGCCACAAGGCCCTGGCCGTCAACCTGAGCGACCTGGCGGCCTGCGGCGCGCGGCCGGTGGCCTTCACGCTGGCGCTGGCCATGCCGCGCGTCGACGAGGCTTTTCTGGCCGGGCTGGCGCAGGGCCTGTTCGACCTGGCCGATCAGCACGGCATCGAGCTGGTGGGCGGGGACACCACGGCCGGGCCGCTGAACCTGTGCATCACCGTGTTCGGCGAAGTGCCGCCGGGCCAGGCCCTGCGGCGCGACGGCGCACGCGCGGGCGATGTGCTGTGGGTCAGCCACGCCATCGGCGGTGGTGTGGGCGACGCCCGGCTGGCGCTGGAGGTGTTTCGCGGCCATGTCAGCCTGTCGGGCGACGACTTCGAGGCCGTGCGCCGCGCGATGGAGCAACCGCAGCCACGCGTGGCGCTGGGCCTGGGCCTGCGTGGCGTGGCCAGCGCGGCCATCGACCTGAGCGACGGCCTGGTGGGCGACCTGGGCCATGTGCTGCGGCGCTCGGGCGTGGGTGCGGTGGTGCAGGTCGATGCGCTGCCGATCATCCCGGTGCTGGCGCGCCAGCCGCGGGCCCGACAACGGCAGTGCGCGCTGGCCGGTGGTGATGACTACGAGCTGCTGTTCACCGCAGCGCCCGATGCCGAGGCGCGCGTGCGGGCCGCCGCCGCCGCGGCGGACGTGGCCGTCACCTGCATCGGCCGCATCGAGGCGGTGCCCGGCCTGCGGCTGGTCGATGCCCAGGGCGAGGCGGTGCCGCTGGTGCTGCAGGCCTTCGACCATTTCAAGGAGGGGCCCGACGCATGACGGACACGCCGCTGGCCGCTGCGCCGGTGCTGCCGGGCACCGCCCCGCCGGCGGCCGATGCCGCGCCGCGCCGCGCCAGCGCCGCCTTCATGC
>JAURXG010000357.1 GCA_030654555.1 Aquabacterium sp. | reverse complement strand
CATCACCAGCGTCGTCGACCCCTGGGCAGGCAGCTACATGATGGAGAAGCTGACGCAGGACATGGCGGATGCCGCCTGGAAGATCATCGAGGAAGTCGATGCGATGGGCGGCATGGTCAAGGCGGTCGACAGCGGCTGGGCCAAGCTGAAGATTGAGGCCAGCGCGACCGAGAAGCAGGCGCGCATCGACTCGCGCCGCGACGTGATCGTCGGCGTCAACAAGTACAGGCTCGAGACCGAAGACGCGATCGACACGCTGAACATCGACAACGTCGCGGTGCGCGAGAACCAGGTTGCCCGGCTGAAGGCCCTCCGCGCCAAGCGCGACAGCGCGGCGGTGCAGGTGGCGCTCGATGCGTTGACCGCCTGTGCCGAGGCCAGCGGCGAAGCACAGAAGGAAGGCCAATCGGTGACCGGCAATCTGCTCGATCTGGCGATCCGCGCGATGCGCGTGCGCGCCACCGTGGGCGAGGTCAGCGATGCACTCGAGAAGGCCTGGGGCCGCCACCGTGCCGACACGCAGAAGGTCACCGGTGTCTACGCGGCCGCTTACGACAGCGCAGAAGGCTGGGCGCAGCTGCAGCAGGAGATCGCCGAATTCGCCGAAGTCGAGGGACGCCGTCCGCGCGTGATGATCGCCAAGCTGGGCCAGGACGGCCACGACCGCGGCGCCAAGGTGGTCGCCACCGCGTACGCCGATCTCGGCTTCGACGTCGACATGGGCCCGCTGTTCCAGACTGCCGAAGAGTGCGCGCGACAGGCCATCGAGAACGACGTGCACGCGGTCGGGGTCAGCACGCTGGCAGCAGGCCACAAGACGCTGGTGCCCGAGATCATCCGGGCGCTGAAGGATCAGGGTGCCGACGACATCATCGTCTTCGTCGGCGGTGTGATCCCTCGCCAGGACTACGACTTTCTCTACGAAGCCGGTGTCAAGGGCATCTACGGGCCGGGCACGCCGATCCCCGCCAGCGCGAAGGACGTGCTGGAACAAATCCGCATCAGCCTCGCCACGGCGAAGGCGTGACGCGGCCGATCGCGATCCCGATCTGAACCGTTCCACGTTCCACACGACTCCGTGAGCCTGAACCCTGTCGATGAGGCCCTGCGGGCCGGTGTGTGTCGAGGCGAGCGTCGCGCGATCGCGAAGGCGATCACGCTGCTCGAATCGACGCGCGCCGACCACCGCGTGCGCGCCGATGCCTTGCTGAATGCGCTGCTGCCGCGCACCGGGCAAGCGATGCGCCTCGGCATTTCGGGCGTGCCGGGCGTCGGCAAGTCGACCTTCATCGAAGCGCTGGGGCTGGCGCTGATCGAGCGTGGGCAACGCGTCGCGGTGCTGGCGATCGACCCATCGTCGAGCGTCAACGGCGGCTCGATCCTCGGCGACAAGACGCGCATGGAGCGCCTGTCGGTGCACCCTTCAGCCTACATCCGACCCAGCCCGGCATCTGGCACGCTGGGCGGCGTCGCCGAGAAGACGCGCGAGGCGATGCTGATCTGCGAGGCGGCAGGCTACGACGTGGTGATGGTCGAGACCGTCGGCGTCGGCCAGAGCGAGACCGCAGTCGCCGGCATGACCGACATGTTCGTGCTGCTGCAACTGCCCAACGCGGGCGACGATCTGCAGGCGATCAAAAAAGGCGTGATGGAGCTGGCCGACCTGGTCGTCATCAACAAGGCCGACATCGACCCGCTGGCCGCGTCGCGCGCCGAGTCGCAGATCGCCAGCGTGCTGCGCGTTTACAGCCCGCCGGGCTCGCTGGGCGATCCGCATCGGGCCGATGCCGTCCAGCACTGGTCGCCGTGCGTGATGCAGTTGAGCGCATTGCGCGGCCAGGGCATCGCCGCCTTCATCGCGCAGGTCGATCGCTTTCATGCGCTGCGGCGTGCCAGCGGCGAGTTCGCCGTGCGCCGCCAGCAGCAGGCGATGGCCTGGATGTGGGACCTGATCCATGCACGGCTGCAATCCGATTTCCACCGGCACCCAGCGGTGCGCGAGCGGCTGCCGACGCTGCTGAGCGACGTGCGTGAATCGCGCGTTGCGCCTTCGGCGGCAGCGCGCGCGCTGCTGGCCGAATTCGAGACCACGATTCCTACCCCGAACCCCTGACGCAGGCCCAGCCTGCAACGCCCACGGAGCGACACACCATGCACGACATCATCGAACAGCTCGACGCGAAGCGCGCCTTGGCGCGACTCGGCGGCGGCGAGAAGCGCATCGCCGCGCAGCACAAGAAGGGCAAGCTGACCGCGCGCGAACGCATCGAACTGCTGCTCGACGCCGGCACCTTCGAAGAGTGGGACATGTTCGTCGAGCACCGCTGTGCCGACTTCGGCATGCCCGACAACAAGATCCCGGGCGACGGCGTGATCACCGGCTACGGGATGATCAACGGGCGCCTGGTGTTCGTTTACAGCCAGGACTTCACCGTCTTCGGCGGCGCGCTCAGCGAAGCGCATGCCGAGAAGATCTGCAAGGTGATGGACCAGGCGATGAAGGTCGGTGCGCCGGTGATCGGCCTGAACGATTCGGGTGGCGCGCGCATCCAGGAAGGCGTGGCTTCGCTCGGCGGGTATGCCGAGGTCTTTCAGCGCAACGCGATGGCGTCGGGCGTCGTGCCGCAGATCAGCATGATCATGGGCCCGTGTGCCGGCGGCGCGGTGTATTCGCCCGCGATGACCGACTTCATCTTCATGGTCAAGGACAGCAGCTACATGTTCGTCACCGGCCCCGAGGTCGTGAAGACCGTGACACACGAAGAAGTGACCGCCGAAGACCTGGGCGGCGCGACGACGCACACGACCAAGAGCGGTGTCGCCGACCTGTCCTTCGACAACGATGTCGACGCGCTGCTGATGCTGCGCCGCTTCTTCAACTACATCCCGACCAACAACCGCCAGAAGGCGCCGGTGCGGCCCAGCAACGATCCGGCCGATCGGTTGGACTGGTCGCTCGACACGCTGGTGCCCGACAACCCGAACAAGCCCTACGACATGAAGGAGCTGATCGTGAAGACCGCCGACGACGGCGAGTTCTTCGAGTTGCAGCCCGACTACGCGAAGAACATCATCATCGGCTTCGTGCGCATGGAAGGGCAGACCGTGGGCGTGGTCGCGAACCAGCCGCTGGTGCTGGCAGGGTGCCTCGACATCAAGAGCAGCATCAAGGCGGCGCGCTTCGTGCGCTTCTGCGATGCGTTCAACATCCCGGTGCTGACCTTCGTTGACGTTCCCGGATTCATGCCCGGCACCAGCCAGGAGTACGGCGGCATCATCAAGCACGGCGCAAAGCTGCTGTACGCGTACGCCGAATGCACGGTGCC
>JAURXG010000351.1 GCA_030654555.1 Aquabacterium sp. | reverse complement strand
ACGTGCATGTTCTGCGCACGCTCGTGCTTCACCGGGAACGCGGTCAGCTCGAAGTAATGCGTGGCGAACAGCGTGAAGGCCTTGTTGCGGTCGTGCAGCTGGCTGGCGATGGCACCGGCCAGCGCCAGGCCGTCGAAGGTGCTGGTGCCGCGGCCGATCTCGTCCATCAGCACCAGGCTGTTCTCGGTGGCGGCATGGACGATGGCCGCGGCCTCGGTCATCTCCAGCATGAAGGTCGATTGCGCGTTGACCAGGTCGTCGGCCGCGCCGATGCGGGTGTGGATCGCGTCGATCGGCCCCAGCGTGCAGGCGGCCGCCGGCACGAACGCGCCCATGCCCGCCAGCAGCACGATCAGCGCCACCTGGCGCATGTAGGTGCTCTTGCCACCCATGTTGGGGCCGGTGATGACCAGCAGCCGGGTGCGGGCGTCGAGCCGGCAGTCGTTGGCGATGAAGTCGGGCCCACCGGTCTCCATCAGCCGGGCCTGCACCACCGGGTGGCGGCCGGCCACGATGTCGATGCAGGGCTGCGGCACGAAGCGTGGCCGGCACCAGCCCAGCGTGGCGGCGCGCTCGGCCAGCGCGGCCAGCGCGTCCAGCCCGGCCAGCGCCCGGGCCAGCGCGCCCAGCGGCGCCAGATGCGCCTGCAGGCCATCGAGCACCTGCTCGAACAGCCATTTCTCGCGCGCCAGCGCCCGGTCCTGCGCCGACAGCGCCTTGTCCTCGAAGGCCTTCAGCTCGGGTGTGATGAAGCGCTCGGCGTTCTTCAGCGTCTGCCGGCGCTGGTAGTCTGCGGGCACCTTGTCGAGCTGCCCGGCCGTCACCTCGATGTAGAAGCCGTGCACCCGGTTGAACTGCACCCGCAGGTTGCCGATGCCGCTGCGCGCGCGCTCGCGCACCTCCAGGTCGATCAGGAAGGCATCGCAGTTCTGGCTGATGCCGCGCAGCTCGTCCAGCTCGGCATCGAAGCCCGGCGCGATCACGCCGCCATCGCGCAGCAGCACCGCGGGTTCTTCGGCGATGGCGGCCTGCAGCAGCGTGTGCAGCTCGGGTGGCGGCTGCAGCGCGGCATCAAAGCTGTCGAGCAGGGCGCACCCGGCACCACCGGCATCGGGCAGGGTGGCGCGCAGCACCGGCAGTGTGGCCAGCGTGGCGCGCAGGCCGCTCAGCTCGCGCGGGCGGATCTGGCGCAGCGACAGCCGGGCGGTGATGCGTTCCA
>JAURXG010000346.1 GCA_030654555.1 Aquabacterium sp. | reverse complement strand
GGCTACCCGCACCCGGACGACCCGAACCCGCCGCTGTGCCCGATCTGCGGCGTGTTGCGCCCCGCCCTGCAGGTGATGGTGTCGCAGCCGGGTGTCGGCCGCGTCGACTCGTCCGAGAAGGCCTTCGTGGCCGCCGGGCTGATGCGCGAGTACGACCTGGTGGCACAGACCGAGCTGGAGCGCCCGGCCCGCTGACACCACGATTCGCCCCGCCGCCGCCGGCCCGGCCGGTGGCGGCATCCCCTTCCTCGATCCCCCGGAGCCCCTCCCATGACCCAGACCCGCATCCTTCCCCGTTCGGCGCCGCTGCGCCGCCTGGCCTTGGCCGTCGCCCTGCTGGCGGGCACCGCCGCGCAGGCCGTGGTGTCGCCGGCGCAGCCGCCCGCGGTCGACGGCAGCCTGGCCGACATTGCCTACGGCAATGGTGGCAATGTCTTCCAGCTCGACCCCCTGCTGTTCGTGCAGGGCCTGGGCTCGGCCGGCAACCCGCAGGCGGTGACGGCCCTCAACCCGCTGCTGAAGTACACGTTCTCGGTGACTGGCGCGGACTCCGGCCTGATGACCATCGCCTACCACGTGCGCAACACCAGCGCGACCGACAGCTTCAGCGACCTGCGCTTCATGGTCTTCGCCAACCCCGACAGCGACGGTGCCACCTTCCTCGACGCGCTGTCCGAGACCTGGGGCCCCGCTGCCGCCGGCGATCCGGTGCGGCGCGAAGGGCGGGCCTTCGATCCGGTGGCCAACATCAAGGCGGGCATCGCGGTGAACGGCAACCTCACCGAAGGCGGCGCGCCGCTGGACGCGGCCTGCACCGCCGCACCCGGCTGCGACGCCACCGTCGGGCTGCAGTGGAACGCCCCGCTGCTGGGCCCGGGCGAGACCTTCCAGGTGCGGCTGGGCTTGTCGGACGACGGCCGGCACCTGTCCACGCGCTGGATCGACGTCACCGCCGTCAACGCGCCCGACACCGTGCTCACCCTGTCGGGCGTGTCGGCCGTGGTGGCCGTGCCCGAGCCCGGCAGCTGGGCGCTGATGCTGGCCGGATTGACGGGCGTGGGCCTGCTGGCGCAGAGCCGCCGCCGCACGGGCTGAGGCGATGCCGGTCTGCCGCTGGTGCGAGCACCTGGCCTGGGCCGGCTCGCTGACCATGGCCCTGGTCGGCTGCATCGTGCTGCTGTCGGCCGACAGCGACGCCGCATCGGCCGACGCAACGGCCATGGCACCGGCCTCGGCCGGCACCGGCCGGGCCGCTGGATCGCAGGCGCCGCGCACGCTGGCCGAAGTCGCGGCGCGCCACCAGGCGATGCAGGCCCAGTGCCAGCAGCTGCCGGTGGCCGCGACCGTCGCCGAATGCCGGCGCAACGCCGATCGGCAACGGGCGCTCGACCACACGCGGCTGCAGCCGCGCGCGGGCGCCAGCGCCGCGCACAACAACCGCCCGCCCTGAGCTCAACGCGGCGGCCGCGCCTTCAGGCCGTAGTGGGCGAACTTGCCGACCACCACGTCGATCTCGGCCGCCGGCAGCACCCGCGGGCCGCCCAGTGCGCGGCACATCACCGTCTGCTGGGCCAGCGTCTCCACCTCGCCGGCCAGCCACATCGCGCGGGCCAGATCGCGCTCGAAGGCCAGCAGGCCGTGGTGCGCCAGCAGGCAGGCCTTGCGGCCGTCCAGCGCGGCCACGGCCGCGGCTGACAGCGCCGCCGTGCCATAGGTGTGGTACGGCGCGCAGCGGATCGGCGCACCGCCGGCCGCGGCGATCATGTAGTGCAGCGCCGGGATCTCCAGACCCTGGATCGCCAGCACCGTGGCGTAGGTCGGGTGGCCATGCACCACCGCACCGGCCTCGGGCCGCGCCTGGTAGACGGCCTGGTGCATCAACCACTCGCTGCTCGGGTCCAGCGGGTGTTCCCACAACGCGGTGCCCGGGCCGGTGAAACGCACCGGCACCATGTCGGCGGGCTGCAGGGTGTCGTAGGCCATGCCGCTGGGCGTGATCAGCATGCCGCCGTGGGCACCGAGGTCGATGCGCACGCTCAGGTTGCCCGAGGTGCCGGTGGCCAGGCCCAGCGGCTGCAGCCGGTTGGCTTCGCGCACCAGCTGCGCGCGCAGGTCGGCGTGGTCCATGTCAGTTGGCGCGATTCAAGACCTTGGCCACGGGTGCCGGCCGCAAGCGGTAGACGTCGGGCAGGCCGGAGCCCAGCAGCGGACGCAGGTACAGGCGGAAGGCGTCGGTCACGTCGGTGCCCGACGCGCTGATGAAGGCATCGTCCATCACCCGGGTCTTGCCAGCCACGTCGGCCAGCGGCAGCAGCGCGTAGTCGGCCGAGTAATAACCCGTTCGCTGGATGGCCACCGAGCCGTCGCGGTGCTCGCCGTTGACGCCCCACATCGCGAACTGCACCGCCTTCTCGCCCACCTCGCGCGCCTCGCGCTGGTCGACGTCGCTGACGCAGCCGATGAAGCTGCGCTGCAGGTAGCCGAAGGTGTCGCCACGCACCCGCTTGATGCCCAGCTTCTGCTTGATCTCCTCGCACAGCAGGTCGGCCAGCGCGCCGTTGCCCGACAGCTGCACGTTGCCGTGGTCGTCGTGCTCCAGGTCCTTGGCCAGCTGCGCGGCGATGGGCTGGCCGCTGGCGTCGTGGATGCCCTCGCTGACGGCGATCACGCAGCGGCCGTGGCGCGCATGCATGGCCTTCACGTCGGCCAGGAAGCGCTCCAGCTCGAACACCCGCTCGGGCAGGTAGATCAGGTGCG
>JAURXG010000338.1 GCA_030654555.1 Aquabacterium sp. | reverse complement strand
GCGTGCCGCCGGCCATCGAGGTGCCGATGGCGTCGCGCCGGCTTGGTGAATCGGGCACGGTGTGGCTGCAGGTGCTGGTCGATGCCTTCGGCCAGCCGCGACAGGTCAGCGTGCACCGCTCGTCGGGCTACCCGAGGCTGGACGAGCAGGCACTGGCGGCCATGCGGCAGGCGCGCTTCCAGCCGCTGAGCGAGGGCGGCAGCACGGTCGAGTGGCGGGTGATCGCGCCGCTGCTCTACGAGCTCGACTGACCGCGCCGCGCGCGGCCCCACACAACAACAACACCACCACCACGACGCCAGGCCGCTGCACCGCACGGCCTGCCGCGCCGCCGCCTGTCCGCGCAGCGGCCGGCGCCTCCACTGCTTCCCCCTGACGAGCACCCGCCATGACCCACGATGACCTTCGCCTGCCCCTGCTGGGCGCCCTGGCCGCCGGCTTCGGCCTGATCGGCCTGGCCCAGGCGCAGACCGCGCCCACTGCGCCACCGCCGCCCGAGCCGGCCGTGGAGTCGCCACAGGTGATGCCCGTGGTGCGCGCCAAGGCCAGCGCGGTGCGCACCGGCAAGGACCATGTGCAGGCCGTGACCACGCAGATCGGCAAGGGCACGCAGGAGCTGCGCGACATCCCGCAATCGCTGACCGTGGTCACCGAGCGGCTGATCGACGACCGCAACCTCGACACCCTGAAGGAGGCGCTGCACAACACCGCCGGCATCAGCTTCCAGGCGGCCGAAGGCGGCGAGGAGGACATCCGGCTGCGCGGCTTCTCGCTGCAGTCCACCGGCGACATCTTCATCGACGGCCTGCGCGACCCGGCCTTCTACGACCGCGACACCTTCAACTACGACCGGCTGGAAGTGCTGCGCGGCTCGGCGTCGATGCTGTTCGGCCGCGGCTCCACCGGCGGCGCGGTCAACCAGGTGAACAAGCAGCCGCTGCTGTTCGGGCGCAACGAGGTCAGCGTCACGCTGGGCTCGGGCGGCTACCTGCGCGGCACCACCGACCTGAACATCCGCCTGGGCGAGAACAGCGCAGCGCGCATCAACGCCATGCTGACGCAGGCCGAGAACCACGGCGACCGCATCAACAAGGAGGGCTTCGCCGCCAGCGTGGGCTTCGGCATCGGCACCACCGACGAAGTGACTGCCAGCGTCTACCACCTGAACAACGACAACGGCATCCACTACGGCCTGCCCTGGCTGCAGCCCAGCACCGGCAGCACCGACCGGGTGCTGGTGCCGGTGCCGGCGTCCCACTACTACGCCGCGGCCAGCGACTTCAACCGCGGCAGTGCCGACCAGGGCACGCTGGCCCACGTCCACCGCTTCGGTGCCGGCCGGGAACTGAAGACGGTGCTGCGCCTGGGCCGCTACGAGCGCGACCTGCGCGCCTCGGCGATCCGCTTCGCCGCGGCCAGCCTGCAGCCCGACGGCCAGGCCGTCACCGCCCAGACGCTGACCGACGCCACGGTGCTCACGCGTGGCAACAACGTCAAGATCCAGGACCTGGAGACCGTCAACCTGCAGAGCGATTTCAGCGGCCGCTTCCAAGCGCTGGGGTTCCGGCACCAGGTGCTGGCCGGGGTGGACGCCTCGCGCGAGGACTTCAACAACCACGGCGCCAACGCCATCCCCAAACCCACCACCACCATCGGCACGCCCGACGATGGCGGCGGCATCGACGAGTCGCAGCGCGTGCTGACGCTCAACCGAACGTTCAAGGCCCAGGGCCTGGGCGCTTATGCGCAGGATCTGGTGCAGCTGGCACCCGACTGGAAGCTGCTGCTGGGCCTGCGCTGGGACCGCTTCAGCGGCCGCTACGACACGCCGCAACTGGTCAATGCCACGACCGGCGCCATCACCGCCGCCACCCACCGCGAGCGCAGCGATGCGCTGTGGAGCAAGCGCGTCGGCGTGCTGTACCAGCCCACGGCCTTCCAGAGCTGGCACTTCAGCTACGGCACCTCGTTCAACACCTCGGGCGACACCTACCAGTACGACGCGCTGGGCAGCAACACACCGCCCGAGGGCAGCGTCAATTACGAGCTGGGCGGCAAGTTCGACCTGGCCGAGGGCAACCTGAGCCTGCGCTTCGCGCTGTTCCACGCGGTCAAGACCAACGAGCGCAACCGCGACTCGGAGTCCGTCACGCCCACCACCTACGTGCTGTCGGGCCAGCGCCATGCCGCAGGCATCGAGTTCGACGTGGCCGGCCGCATCAGCCCGGCCTGGGAGGTGTTCGCCAGCTATGCCTACATCCCCGATGCCGAGGTCGACAAGGGCGTGCCCGCCGCCGGCGGCACGGTGGCGCAGAGCCTGCAGGGCGAGCCGGTGGGCGCGCGCCCGGGCCTGATCCCGCGCCACAGCGGCACGGTGTGGACCACCTACCAGCTGACCCCGCACTGGCGCATCGGCGGCGGCATCAACGCCCGCAGCAGCATGGCGCCCTACCAGGTGACGACCTTCGACGCGCCCAGCTACGTCACCGCCGACCTGATGGCCGAGGTCACGCTGGGCGATCTGAGCTTCAAGCTCAACCTCAACAACGTCACCGACAAGCTGTATGCCGACATGCTGTACCGGGGCCACTACATCCCCGGCAAGGCACGCACGGTGCAGCTGACCGGCACCTACCGCTTCTGAGCCCGGCGCGCCATGCTGCTGCACATTCCCCAGGTGCTGACGCCCGACGAACTGGCCCGGGCCCAGGCGCTGCTGGCCGATGCGCCGTGGACAACCGGCCGCAGCACCGCCGGGCCGCAGGCCGCCACCGTCAAGCACAACCGGCAGCTGCCGGTGGCCTGCCCGCAGGCGGCCGCCCTGCAGGCCATCGTGCTGGGCGCGCTGGATAGGCACGCGCTGTTCTTCTCGGCCGCGCTGCCCAAGCGGGTGCTGCCGCCGATGTTCAACCGTTACGCCGCCTCAGCCGACGGCGTGGGCGATCACTACGGTGACCATGTCGACCAGGCCATCCGCCACATCCCCGATGGCCCGCTGGCCGGCCAGCGTGTGCGCACCGACCTGAGTTGCACGCTGTTCCTGGCCGACCCCGCCAGCTACGACGGCGGCGAGCTGGTGATCGCCGACACCTTCGGCAGCCCGCGCCTCAGGCTGCCCGCCGGCGATGCGGTGCTCTACCCCGGCACCAGCGTGCACCGGGTCGAGCCGGTCAACCGCGGCGTGCGGCTGGCCAGCTTCTTCTGGATCGAGAGCCTGGTGCGCAGCGACGAGCAGCGCCGCCTGTTGTTCGACATGGACCTGGCGCTGATGCGCCTGCGCAGCCGCCACGGCGAGAGTGCCGATGCCGTCAGCCTGACCGGCACGTACCACAACCTCCTGCGAATGTGGGCCGACACATGAGCCGCGGCAGCAAGCCCGACCCAGCGGTCAACCTGCGCGACTTCGAGGCGCTGGCCCGCGCCCGGCTCGACGATGCCGCCTGGGCCTACCTCGCCGGCGGCGCGGCCGACGAAACGACGCTGGCCGACAACGCCGCCGCCTGGCAGCGCCTGCGCCTGCACCCGCGGGTGCTGCGCCCGCTGGCCGGCGGCCATACGCGCGCCACGCTGCTGGGCCGCACGCTGGCCCACCCCATCCTGCTGGCGCCGGTGGCCTGCCAGCGCCTGTTCCACCCCGATGGTGAACACGCCAGCGCACTGGCCGCCGCGATGCAGGGCGCGGGCTATGTGCTCAGCGCCCAGGCCAGCACGCCGCTGGAGGACGTGGCCGCCCGCGTGCTGCCCGAGCCCACGCGCGGCCCGCTGTGGTTCCAGCTGTACCGGCAGCACGACCGCGGTTTCACGCTCGAACTGGTGCAGCGCGCGCAAGCCGCCGGCTACGAGGCGCTGGTGCTGACAGTGGACGCGCCCAGCCATGGCGCGCGCGACCGCGAACGCCGCGCCGGCTTTGCGCTGCCGGCGGGCATGGCCGTCAACCTGGCCGGTTTGCCGCCAGCCCCGGCCCGCCCCCTGCAGCCGGGCCAGAGCGCGCTGTTCGACGACCTGCTGCACCACGCCGCCACCTGGGA
>JAURXG010000333.1 GCA_030654555.1 Aquabacterium sp. | reverse complement strand
GGCGGCGGTCGCTGAAGTCGCCAGCGGGCCCGGCGTTTCGCCCAGGGCCCCGCCATGCACCGGCTCGTCCGCGCGGACCAACCGCCGTCATCGGCTGATCACCCATGCACGCTAGAATGCTGGGTTTACCTTTAAGTCATTGATTTCAGGAGAATTTTCATGGCCATCGAACGCACCCTCTCGATCATCAAGCCCGACGCCGTCGCCAAGAACGTGATCGGCCAGATCTACGCCCGCTTCGAAGGCGCTGGCCTGAAGGTCGTCGCCGCCCGCATGGCGCACCTCTCGCGCGGCGAGGCCGAGGCCTTCTACGCGGTGCACAAGGCGCGCCCGTTCTTCAAGGACCTGGTCGACTTCATGATCTCGGGCCCGGTGATGATCCAGGCGCTGGAAGGCGAGAACGCGATCGCCAAGAACCGCGAGCTGATGGGCGCCACCGACCCGAAGAAGGCCGACAAGGGCACCATCCGTGCCGACTTCGCCGACTCGATCGACGCCAACGCCGTGCATGGCTCCGACGCCGCCGAGACCGCGGCGGTCGAGATTGCCTTCTTCTTCGCCGGCATGAACGTCTACAGCCGCTGAAGCGGCTCGGTGGACAGCCCAGCGGTGGCCCTGGTCAATCTGCTCGACTTCGATCTCGATGCGCTCATCGCCTGGTGCGGTGAGCAGGGCGAGAAGCGTTTTCGTGCGGTGCAACTGTTCCGCTGGATCCACCAGAAGGGCGAAAGCGATTTCGCCCGCATGACCGATCTGGCCAAGTCGCTGCGCGACAAGCTGGCCACCGCGGCCGTGGTGCAGCCGCTGCAGATGCTCAGCGAGCAGGCCTCGGCCGACGGCACCATCAAGTGGCTGTTCGACGTCGGCAACGGTGATGCGGTCGAGACCGTGTTCATCCCCGAGGACGACCGCGGCACGCTGTGTGTCTCGTCGCAGGCCGGCTGCGCGGTGGGCTGCCGCTTCTGCTCCACCGGCCACCAGGGCTTCAGCCGCAACCTGTCGACCGGCGAGATCGTCGCCCAGCTCTGGTTCGCCGAGCACCACTTGCGCCAGCGGTTGAAGGTGGCGGTGGGTGAACGCGTGATCAGCAACGTGGTGATGATGGGCATGGGCGAGCCGCTGCAGAACTATGCGGCGCTGGTGCCCGCGCTGCGGGTGATGCTCGACGACCACGGCTACGGCCTGTCGCGGCGGCGCGTCACCGTGTCCACCTCGGGCGTGGTGCCGATGATCGAACGGCTGCGCAGCGATTGCCCGGTGGCGCTGGCGGTGTCGCTGCACGCGCCCACCGATGCGCTGCGCGACCAGCTGGTGCCGCTGAACCGCAAGTACCCGCTGGCCGAACTGCTGGCCGCTTGCCGCGATTACCTCGCGGCCGCGCCGCGCGACTTCATCACCTTCGAATACTGCATGCTCGACGGCGTCAACGACGGCCCCGAGCAGGCGCGCCAGCTGATCGCGCTGGTGTCGGGCCAGGCCGGCGCGCCGCGCGTGCCCTGCAAGTTCAACCTGATTCCGTTCAACCCGTTCCCGGCGTCGGGCCTGAAGCGCTCGCCGCGCGAGCGGGTGATGGCCTTCGCCAAGCAACTGCAGGAGGGCGGCATCGTGACCACCGTGCGCAAGACCCGGGGCGACGACATCGACGCCGCCTGCGGCCAGCTGGCCGGCGAGGTGCAGGACCGCACCAACGCGCAGACGCGGCTCACGCGGCCGGTGATCCGCATCGAGCCCGCACCGCAGGGGTCGTCATGAGCCGTCCGCGTTTCACCCTGGCCGGCTGCCGGCCCGGCGGGGCGGCGCTCGCGCTGGTGGCGGCGGTGCTGCTGGCGTCCTGCGCCGGCATGGGCGGCGGCGCCTTGCCGCCCGATCAACCCAACGCCATCGCCACCGCATCCGACCAGTCCGAAATCGAGCGCCGCGCCCGCGTGCGGCTGGAGTTGGCCGAAGCCTATTTCGGCCGCGGTCAGCTCGAGACAGCGCTCGACGAAGTCAAGCGCTCGATCGCGGTCAAGCCCGACATGGCCGACGCCTACAACCTGCGCGCGCTGATCTATGCCGCGATGCGCGAGGACCGGCTGGCCGAGGACAGCTTTGCCCGCGCGCTGCAGCTCAATCCGCGCGACGGCGCCACGCTGCACAACCAGGCCTGGTTCCTGTGCCAGCGCGACCGCTTTGCCGAGGCCCAGGCCCAGTTCGCCGCCACGCTGGCACTGCCGCAGTACCGCGACACCGCGCGCACCCAGCTGGCCCGCGGGGTCTGTTATGGCCGCAACCGGCAGTGGCCCGAGGCCGAGGCCGCGCTGATGCGGGCCTACGAGCTGGACCCGGCCAACCCCAGCATCGGCTTCAACCTGTCCGAGGTGCTGTACCAGCGACAGGCCTACGAACGCGCCAGTTTCTACATCGGCCGTGTCAACGACGCGCCCGATGCCGTCAACGCCCAGACCCTGTGGCTGGCCGCCCGCATCGAGCGCAAGCTGGGCCGCGACGCCGTGGTGCGGGTGCTCGGCAGCCGCCTGCGCCAGGGCTTTGCGCAATCCCCCGAGGCCGCGCTGTTCGAGCGGGGTCGTTTCGATGACTGAATCCACCCAGACCCCTGACGAACCCTCGACCGGCGGCTCCCATGCCGGTGCCTTGCTGCGCGCCGCGCGCCAGCAGCAGGGCATGCACATCGTCGCGCTGGCGGCGGCGATCAAGGTCACGCCCGCCAAGCTCGAGGCGCTGGAGGCCGGCCGCTACCACGAACTGCCCGACGCCACCTTCACCCGGGCGCTGGCGCTCACCGTCTGCCGTGTGCTGAAGATCGACCCCACGCCGGTGCTGGCGCAGATGCCGGGGGCGCGCGACATCGGCCTGGGCCGGGTCGATGGTGGACTGAACACGCCGTTCCGCGACCGGCCGGGCCGTGCCGATCCGTCCGAATGGGCGCCTTGGCGGCGCCCGGTGCTGTGGCTGGTGGGGGCCCTGCTGCTGGCGGCCGCGGCCTTCGTGCTGGTGCCCTCGACACCGCGGCCGCTGGCCTCGCTGCCGGGC
>JAURXG010000332.1 GCA_030654555.1 Aquabacterium sp. | reverse complement strand
ACCCGGCAGCGCGGCCACGCTGCACCCGGCGCTGCAGCGACTGGCCGGGGCCTCGCCGGCCATGCACCAGGTGCGCTCGCTGATCGAACGCGTGGCCCGTGGCATGGCCCCGGTGATGGTGCAGGGCGAATCGGGCACCGGCAAGGAGCTGGTGGCCCGTGCGCTGCACGAGGTCAGCCCGCGCGCTGCCCAGCCCTTCATCGCCGTCAACTGCGGGGCCATCCCCGAGCAGCTGCTGGAGGCCGAGTTCTTCGGCTACCGCAAGGGTGCCTTCACCGGCGCGGCCGAGGACCGGCAGGGCTTCTTCCAGGCCGCGCAGGGCGGCACGCTGTTCCTCGACGAGATCGGCGACCTGCCGCTGGCGATGCAGAGCAAGCTGCTGCGCGCGATCCAGGAGCGCTCGGTGCGCCAGATCGGCGCCGTGTCCGAGCAGCCGGTGAACGTGCGCATCGTCAGCGCCACGCACAAGGACCTGGCCGCCGAGGTGCACGAGGGCCGCTTCCGGCAGGACCTGTACTACCGCCTCAACGTGATCCAGGTGCGCATGCCGCCGCTGCGCGAGCGCGTCGACGACCTGGGCCTGATCTGCGCCGCAGTGCTCGAGCGCATCGCCAGCGAGGCCGGCGTGTCGCCGCCACCGCGGCTGTCCGTCGATGCGATGGAGCGCCTGGCGCGCTACGGCTTTCCGGGCAACGTGCGCGAGCTGGAGAACCTGCTGCACCGCGCCGTCACGCTGGCCAGCAGCGAGGAGATCACCGGCGACGACCTGGGGCTGGACGACGAGGCCTTCGTCGACAGCGATTGGCAGGCGCTGGAGGCCCCGCCGGCCGAGCCCGCGCCGCCGACGGTGCTGGTCGGCGAGGCGGCGCTGCCTGCCGATCTGGTGGCCCACCTCGACGCGGTGGAGCGCGACATCATCGTCCGCGCGCTCGAGCGGCACCGCTACAACCGCACCGCGGCCGGCGGCAGCCTGGGTCTGTCGCTGCGGCAGATGCGCTACCGCATGGCCCGGCTCGGCATCCAGGTGGCCGAGCACGGGCCGGAGTGATCCGGTGGCCCGCTGGTACCGCGGCTGGTGGTCGGGTGCGCGGCGCGTGCCGTCGCCCAACTTCGGCCTGCGGCCCACGGGCATGGCGGTCGATCTGGTGGTGCTGCATTCGATCAGCCTGCCGCCGGGCGTGTTCGGCGGCGACCAGGTCGAGCGGCTGTTCACCAACCGGCTCGACTGGTCGGCGCATCCGTACTTCGCGCAGATCCGCGGGCTGAAGGTCTCGGCGCACTTCCTGCTTCGCCGCGACGGCAGCCTGCTGCAGTTCGTCTCCTGCGATCGGCGTGCCTGGCACGCGGGGGTCTCGACCTGGCAGGGGCGCGCGAACTGCAACGACTTCTCCATCGGCATCGAGCTCGAGGGCCTGGAGGGTGGAGGCTTCGAGCCGGCGCAGTACGCGGCGCTGGGGCCGTTGCTGCGGGCCCTGGCCCGCCGCTACCCCGTGCAGGCAGTGACCGGCCACGAGCATGTGGCCCCCGGCCGCAAGCACGACCCGGGGCCTGGCTTCGACTGGGTTGCGCTGGGCCAACAGCCGGACTTTCCCGAGGGCGTGCACATCACGCACTGACGGTGGCGCGCCGCGCCACGCGCCGCCGCCCTGGCCACCACGGCGGCGCGCGGCAAGATTCGAGCAACGGCGCGGCTTGGGCAGCGGTTTTGGCGCGCCAGCCCAGCAAATCCGCGGGGCCCGTGTGCAAGGGCCAGCAAGCATGCGGGCGGGCTGGTGGCGTGCACCATGGCGGGCGCTCCGGGCGGCTCATTGGTGCGCTGGCGATCTCGGGAAAGCACGCTACCGGTAGTGCTTGAAGGGCTCAATGACCCTAGATATAGTGCCTCATCGTGCTATTCTTCAAGGCTTGGAGACGCCCGCAATGCGGCCCTGCAACAGGCCTTGCGACGGCTCCACCACCTCCTGAATTCCAACGGCCCGCAGCCGCCACGCACCGCCCCGCCGGGGCGCGACCGTCGGCGATGTGGGCTGCGGCATGGTGGCGCAATACAGGCCGGCCCGTCGGGTGCGCTCGACGGACGGCAGGCGGTGGCACAGGCCAGCACGCCGTTCACTGACTCCATCGATTTCGCGGCCAACCGGCCGACAGACCACTGAAGGGACATCCATGCAGACCATCGTCACCAGCAGCCAGGCCGCCATGATTGCGCCGCGTTTGCCCGCGCAAGATGGCGCGACCGGCGCGGCCTACGCCGGCTACCAGATCATCCGGCGCAACGGCTCGGTGGTGTCGTTCGAGCCGAACAAGATTGCCGTCGCGCTGATGAAGGCCTTTCTCGCGGTGCATGGCACCCAGGGCGCGGCCTCGGCCAGCGTGCGCGAGACCGTGGACGCGCTGACCGAGAGCGTGGTGCGTGCGCTGCTGCGTTCGCGCCCGGGCGGCGGCACCTTCCACATCGAGGACGTGCAGGACCAGGTCGAACTGGGCCTGATGCGCGGCAGCCACCACGAAGTGGCGCGCGCCTACGTGCTGTACCGCGAGCGCCGCACGCAGGAGCGTGCGCGCCAGGTGCAGGTGGCCGCGCCGCAGGAGCCGCAGCTGCACGTGATCGACCGCGGCCAGCGCGTGCCGCTGGATGCGGCGGCGCTGGCGGCGCTGATCGAATCGGCCTGCGAAGGCCTGGGTGCCGACGTGCGTGCCGAGCCCATCCTGGCCGAGACGCGCCGCAACCTGTACGACGGCGTGCCCATCGACGAGGTGCACAAGGCCAGCATCCTGGCCGCCCGCACGCTGATCGAGAAGGACCCGGCCTACACCCGCGCCACGGCGCGCCTGCTGCTGCACACCATCCGCAAGGAGAGCCTGGGCGAAGAGCTGAGCCAGGCGCAGATGGCCGAGCGTTATGCCGAGTATTTCCCGCAGTTCATCAAGAAGGGCGTCGCGGCCGAATTGCTCGACCCGCGCCTGCAGCAGTACGACCTGGCCCGCCTGGGTGCGGCGCTGAAGGCCGAGCGCGACTTCCAGTTCGACTACCTGGGCCTGCAGACGCTGTTCGACCGCTACTTCCTGCACATCGAAGAGCAGCGCATCGAGATGCCGCAGGCGTTCTTCATGCGCGTGGCGATGGGCTTGTCCCTCAACGAGATCGACCGCGAAGCCCGCGCGATCGAGTTCTACGAGGTGCTCTCGACGTTCGACTTCATGAGCTCGACGCCGACCTTGTTCAACGCCGGCACCCGTCGCTCGCAGCTCTCGAGCTGCTACCTGACCACCGTGGCCGACGATCTGGAAGGCATTTACGAAGCGCTCAAGGAAAACGCGCTGCTGTCGAAGTTCGCCGGCGGGCTGGGCAACGACTGGACCCGCGTGCGCGCGCTGGGCAGCTACATCAAGGGCACCAACGGCAAGAGCCAGGGCGTGGTGCCGTTCCTCAAGGTGGTCAACGACACCGCGGTGGCGGTCAATCAGGGTGGCAAACGCAAGGGCGCGGTGTGCGCGT
>JAURXG010000326.1 GCA_030654555.1 Aquabacterium sp. | reverse complement strand
ACCCGGCCGAGATCGTGCGCAGCGGCCTGGCTCATGTGCCCGAGGGGCGCGAGGTGTTCCCGCTGCTGAGCGTGCGGGACAACCTGCTGATGGGCGCCTACACGCGGCACGACAAGGACGGCGTGGCGCGCGACATGGAGCAGGTGTTCAACTATTTCCCGATCCTGCGCGAGCGGGCCACGCAGGACGCCGGCCTGCTGTCGGGCGGCCAGCAGCAGATGCTGTCGATCAGCCGTGCGCTGATGGCGCAGCCCGACCTGATCCTGCTCGACGAGCCCAGCCTGGGCCTCAGCCCCAAGCTGACGAAGGAGATCTTCGAGATCGTGGTGCGCATCAACCGCGAGCGTGGCACCACCATCCTGCTGGTCGAGCAGAACGCCAACATGGCGCTGAATGCGGCCGACTACGGCTACGTGCTGGAGAACGGCCGCATCGTGATGGAAGACCGCTGCGAGGTGCTGCGCGAGAAGGAAGACATCCGCGAGTTCTACCTCGGCATGAAGGACACCGGCGTGCGCGGCGAGCGGCGCTGGAAGAAAAAGAAGACCTGGCGCTGATGTCGGCACGACACCAGACTCGTCCGACCGGCTTTCAGGAAACCCTATGACTTCTCTCGCCTCCCCGATCATCACCTCGCGCCGGCCCGGCTGGGTGGTCGAGCCCCTGCCGTTCGACACCGTGCCCAAGATGTTCTGGCAGCGGGTGAAGGAGCTGGGATCGGCCGTGATGATGCGGCAGAAGGACCTGGGCATCTGGAAGGCCTACAGCTGGGCCGAGGTGGGCGACATCGTCACTGAGATCGGCGCCGGCCTGGTCAGCCTGGGCTTCCAGCCGGGGCAGGTGGTGTCGGTGCTGGCCAACACCTGCCGCGAATGGGTGTGGGCCGATCTGGCCGCGCAGAGCATGGGCGGTGTCTGCAACGGCATCTACCCGACCGACGCCGCGGCGCAGGTCGAATACCTGTGCGGCGATTCGAGCAGCGTGTTCCTGTTCGCCGAGGACGACGAGCAGCTCGACAAGTTCCTCGAGGTGCGCGATCGCCTGCCGCTGCTGCGCAAGGTGATCGTGTTCAACATGGAAGGCCTGTCCAAGCTGGACGAGCCCGATGTCATCAGCCTGGACGCGCTGCGTGCGCTGGGCCGCGACTACCTCAAGGTGAATCCCCGCCTGCTGGAGGACCGGCTGGCCACGCGCGGCCCGAACGACGTCGCGGTGCTGGTCTACACCTCGGGCACCACCGGCAGGCCCAAAGGCGCGATGATCACCCACCGCAACATCTGCGCCTCGCTGGCCGGCGGTGGCACGTCGCTGTTCGAGGGCATGGCGATGGGCGGCGAGCGGGTGGCCTTCCTGCCGCTGTGCCACATCGCCGAGCGCCTGATCGGCGAGTACGTGGCGATCTACCGCCGCGAGACGGTGAACTTCGTCGAGAACCCCGAGACGGTGTTCGAGAACCTGCGCGAGGTGCAGCCCAAGGTGTTCTTCGCCGTGCCACGGGTGTGGGAGAAGGTGTTCTCCACGGTGGCCATCACCATCAAGGAAGCCGGCCGCCTGCAGCAGCTGGCCTACGGCTGGGCGGTGGGCGAGGGCATGAAGATCGTCAAGCACATCGAGGCCCGCACCGAGCCCAGCGCGATCGAGAAGGCCCGCTACTGGCTGGCCCGCACGCTGGTGCTGAACAACGTGCGCCGCATGGTGGGCCTGAACCGCGTGGAGCTGGCGCTGACCGGCGCCGCGCCGATCTCGCCAGAACTGATCCGCTGGTACCTGGCGCTGGGCATCCCGCTGCGCGAGGGCTGGGGCATGACCGAGACCACCGGCGGCGGCACCGTCACGCCGCTGGGTGCCAGCAAGCCCGGCAGCATCGGCCAGCCGGGGCCGGGGGTGGAGTTGCGCATCAGCGAGCAGGGCGAGATCCTGATGCGCGGCGAGAACGTGTTTGCCGGCTACCTGAACCTGCCCGAGAAGACCGCCGAGACCATCGACGCCGACGGCTGGCTGCACACCGGCGACGTGGGCCGTGTCGACGACGAAGGCTACTTCTACATCACCGACCGGATGAAGGACATCATCATCACCGCCGGCGGCAAGAACGTGACGCCCAGCGAATGGGAGAACCAGCTCAAGTTCAGCCCCTATGTGACGGACGCGGTGGTGATCGGCGACAAGCGCCCCTACCTCAGCTGCCTGGTGATGATCGACGAGGACAACGTGGTGCAGTGGGCGCAGGAGCGCGACGTGCAGTTCAGCGACTTCAAGAGCCTGTGCCGCAGCCCGGAAGTGACGGCGCTGATCGGCGAGGAGATCGAGAAGGTGAACAAGCAGTTCGCCCGCGTCGAGCAGATCAAGCAGTTCCGCCTGCTCGAGCAGCGCCTGACCGCCGAGGACGAAGAGCTGACGCCGACGATGAAGCTCAAGCGTTCGCTGATCAACCGCAAGTACGCCGACCTGATCGAGTCGATGTACTCCTCGAAGGCCGCGGCTTAGTCACCGCCGCCCCGACCGGGCGGCGGTTCAGGCCGCCGCCCGCACCCCGCCGGCGCGCCACTGCGCCATCAGCCGCTCCCACTTCGGCCGCACCGCGGCCAGGTGGCGGGCCTTCACCGGGCCGTAGCCGCGGATATCCTCGGGCAGGCGTGCGATCTCGACCGCGCTGTCGAGGTTGGCGGCGTTCAGGCCGCGCAGCAGTTCCTCGATGCACTGGCGGTAGTCGCCGATCAGCGCACGCTCGCCTCGGCGCTCCTCGGTCCTGCCGAAGATGTCGAGCGCACCGCCGCGCAAGCCCTTGAACCGGGCCAGCAGGCCCAGCGCGCTGCGCATCCAGGGGCCGAAGGCCTGCTTGAGCGGCTGGCCCTGGGCATCGGTCTTGCCCAGGATGGGCGGCGCCAGGTGGTGCACCAGCTTGTAGTCCTTGCCCAACTCGCCCTCGAACATGCCGGCGATCTGCGCGGTGAAGGCCGGGTCGGTGTGCAGCCGCGCCACCTCGTACTCGTCCTTGTAGGCCATCAGCTTGAACAGGTAGCGGGCGACGGCCTCGGTCAGGCGCGTGCTGTTCAGTTTGCCCTCGGCCTGCCGCACCGTGGCCACGAAGGCCGCGTAGGTCTGGGCATAGGCGGCATCCTGGTAGCCGGTGAGGAAGTCGACCCGCTTGCCGATCATCTCGTCCAGCGAGGGCTTCTTGACGAACTGGATCACCTGCGCGGCCTGGAACAGCGATTGCACCGCGGCCAGGTCGTGCGCGCAGCGCCGGCCCCACTCGAAGGCGGCCTTGTTGTTGTCGACCTGCGTGCCATTGAGCTCGATCGCGCGCAGCAGCGCGGCCTGGCCCAGCGGCACCTGGCCCTTCTGCCACGCATAACCCAGCAGCAGCGGGTTGGCGTAGATGCTGTCGCCCAGCAGCTGCACCGCCACCTGCTCGGCATCGAACAGGCCCAGGTGGTCACGCCCGACGGCGGCGACCAGCGCGGCCTCGCAGCCGGCGGTGGGCGCCTGCCAGTCGGCGTTCTTGACGAAAGCCGCCGTCGGCGTGGCGTGGTTGTTCAGCGCCACGTAGGTGGTGCCCTCGCGCATCAGCGACAGCGTGGCGGCGCCGGCGGCGACGATGCCATCGCAGGCGATCACCAGGTCGGCCTTGGCGGTGTCGACCTTGGTGGTGTGGATGGCCTCGGGCGTCTGGGCGATCTGGATGTGGCTCCAGGTGGCGCCGCCTTTCTGCGCCAGCCCGGCCGAATCCTGCGTGACCACGCCCTTGCCCTCGAGGTGAGCGGCCATGCCCAGCAGCTGGCCGATGGTGATCA
>JAURXG010000323.1 GCA_030654555.1 Aquabacterium sp. | reverse complement strand
AGCACGATCACCGAGGCGGTGGCGAAGCCCAGCTTCTGGATCAGCTTGTTGGCCTTCTCGGCCGCGGTCTCGCCGTAGTCGCGGGTGATGGTGACCTGGATGCCCTCGGGGATCACGGTGTTGCGCAGCTCGGCCAGCCTTACGCGGGCGGCCTGGGCCACCTCCACCGCGTTGCGGCCGGGCTGCTTGGTCACCGACAGCGTCAGCGCCGGGAACACCTGGCCGGCGGTGCCCGCCGCGGCGCTGGCTGCACCGGCCGGCAGCGCGGCGGCCTGGCCGGCGCCGGGGGTGAACCAGACGTAGCGCTGCGCCTGGGCGGCCCCGGCCTGCACGTCGGCCACTTCGTTGAGGTAGACCGGGCGGCCGTTGTTGACGCCCACCACCAGCGCGGCCACGTCCTCGGCCGAGCGCAGGAACTCGCCGGTCTGCACCGCCAGCATCGGCGGCGCGCCGCTGGCGCCGGGCTGGGTGTCGAGCACCGCGCCGGCCGGCATGCCCAGATTGGCCGCCGCCAGCGTGCTCTTCAGGCGCAGCACGTCGACGCCGCGCTCGCGCAATCGGGCCGGGTTCAGCGTGACCTGCACCACCTGGCCGGGGCCGCCGATGGTGCTGACCTCGCGGGTGCCGCTCACGCGCTTGAGCTCGGCCTCCAGCGTGTGGGCCACGCGTTCGAGGTCCAGCGCGCTGCGCTGGTCGTCGGCCCACAGCGTAATGCCCAGCACCGGCACGTCGTCGATGCCCTTGGGCCGCACGATGGGCGGCAGCGTGCCCAGGCCGGTGGGCAGCCAGTCCTGGTTGGCGTTGAGCACGTCGTACAGCCGCACCAGCGCCTCGGTGCGCGGCACGCCCACCTTGAACTGCACCGTCAGCACCGCCACGCCCGGGCGCGCCACCGAGAAGGTGTGCTCGATGCCGGCGATCTGCCCCAGCGCGGCCTCAGCCGGCCTGGCCACCATGGCCTGCACGTCGGCGCTGCTGGCCCCCGGGAAGGGGATCAGCACGTTGGCCATCGTCACGTTGATCTGCGGCTCTTCCTCGCGCGGCGTGACCAGCACGGCGAACAGGCCCAG
>JAURXG010000367.1 GCA_030654555.1 Aquabacterium sp. | reverse complement strand
TCGACGCCAGCCAGGTCGGCGTCACCGCGTCGCGCATGCCCACGCTGCGCAGCGCCCGCAAGATCGACGACCTGACGGTGGAGCTGACCACCAGCGAGCCCGATGCCTTCCTGCCGCTGAACCTGACCAACCTGTTCATGGCCTCGCCGGCGCATTGGCAGAAAAAGTTCGACGCCGCCGCTGGCGCGACACCCGCCGACAAGGCCAAGGCCGCCTGGGTGGCCTTCGCCGCCGACGCCTCGGGTTCGGGCCCGTTCAAGATGGCCCGCTTTGTCGCCCGCGAGCGGCTGGAGCTGGTGCCCAACAAGACCTACTGGGATCCCAAGCGCACGCCCAAGATCGACCGCGTGGTGCTGCTGCCCATGCCCGAGGCCAATGCCCGCACCGCGGCGCTGATGTCGGGCCAGGTCGACTGGATCGAGGCGCCATCGCCCGACGCGATGGCCGCCATCCAGGGCCGTGGCCACAAGATCTACTTCAACCAGCAGCCGCATGTGTGGCCGTGGCAGCTGTCGTTCGCCGAAGGCTCACCCTGGCTCGACAAGCGCGTGCGCCAGGCCGCCAACCTGTGCGTCGACCGCACCGGCCTGCTCAAGCTGCTGGGCGGCATGATGGGCATCCCCAAGGGCACCGTGCCGCCGGGCCACCCGTGGTGGGGCAACCCGAAGTTCGACATCAAGTACGACGTCGAGGCCGGCAAGAAACTGATGGCCGAGGCCGGTCACTCGCCCGCCAAGCCCTTGAAGGTGAAGGTGCAGATCTCAGCCAGCGGATCGGGCCAGATGCAGCCGCTGCCGATGAACGAGTTCGTGCAGCAGAGCCTCAAAGCTTGCGGCTTCGACGTGCAGTTCGACGTGATCGAGTGGAACACCTTGTTCACCAACTGGCGCAAGGGCGCGAAGGACCCGTCGGCCAACGGCGCCAACGCGATCAACGTCAGCTACGCCGCGATGGACCCGTTCTTCGCGATGGTGCGCTTCACCAGCACCAAGACCTTCCCGCCGGTGTCCAACAACTGGGGCTACTTCGGCAACGCCGAGTTCGACAAGCTGATCGCCGACGCGCGCACCAGCTTCGACGACAAGGCGCGTGACGCCGCGCTGGCCAAGCTGCACGCCCGCATCGTCGAAGAAGCGCCGTTCGTCTGGATCGCGCACGACGTGGGCCCGCGCGCCATCGCCGCCAAGGTCAAGGGCGTGGTGCAGCCGCGCAGCTGGTTCATCGACCTCGCCCCGGTGACCGTCGACTGACCGTGACCGCCTGATCGAACCCCACCCGCCGCGATGCTCGCCTACCTGTTGCGCCGCATCGGCTACGCCCTGCCCATCATGGCGGGCGTGGCGCTGGTGTGCTTCGCGCTGGTGCACCTGGCGCCGGGCGACCCGCTGGTGTCGATCCTGCCGCCCGATGCCTCGGCCGAACTGGCCGCGCAGCTGAAGGTGCTGTACGGCTTCGACCGCAGCCTGCCCGAGCAGTTTGCGCGCTGGGTGTGGCGGGCGCTGCACGGTGACCTGGGGCAGAGCATCGCCAGCGGCCGGCCGGTCACCCCCGAGGTGTTGACGGCCGTGGGCCACACGCTGCGGCTGGCCGTGCTGGCCACGCTGATCGGCTTCGTGCTGGGCAGCCTGTTCGGCTTCGTCGGCGGTTACTTCCAGCGCGCCTGGCCCGACCGGCTGGCGTCGATGCTGGCGGTGCTGGGCGTCAGCGTGCCGCACTACTGGCTGGGCATGGTGATGGTGATCGTGTTCTCGGCCATCCTGGGCTGGCTGCCGGCCACGGGGGGCGGACCCGACGGCGGCGCCTGGGCCTGGGACTGGAACCACTTCCAGTACATGCTGCTGCCGGCGATCACGATGAGCGTGATCCCCATGGGCATCATCGCCCGCACCGTGCGCGCGCTGGTGGCCGAGATCCTGGCGCAGGAATACATCGTCGGTCTGCGCGCCAAGGGCCTGACCGACCTGGGCATCTTCTTGCACGTGGTGAAGAACGCCGCGCCCACCGCATTGGCGGTGATGGGCTTGCAGCTGGGCTACCTGCTCGGCGGGTCGATCCTGATCGAGACGGTGTTCGCCTGGCCGGGCACCGGCTTCCTGCTCAACAGCGCGATCTTCCAGCGCGACCTGCCGCTGCTGCAGGGCACGATCCTGGTGCTGGCGATGTTCTTCGTCGTCTTGAACCTGCTGGTCGACGTGTTGCAGACCCTGCTCGACCCGCGCATCGCGCGATCATGAGCCCACCCCCGATGCGCCTTCGGCGCTCCCCCACAAGGGGGCGACGCCAGCGGCCCGGGAGAGCCGGTTCCGCGGCGTTCGCTTGCTCGGCCCCCGCCACGACGGAGTGCGACTCTTGAGCAGTATCACCACCCATCCCCCCCTTCATGCGCCGCGCATCGAAGCCCAGCGCTCGCCCGGCTACTGGCAGAGCGTGCTCGGCCGCCTGCTGGCCGACAAGCTGGCGATGGGCGCCGGCCTGGTGGTGCTGGTGCTGCTGAGCCTGGCCGTGTTCGGCCCCTGGCTGGCGCCGGCCGACCCGTACCAGGCGTCGATGATGAAGCGCCTGCAGCCCATTGGCAGCGAAGGCTACCTGCTGGGCACCGACGAGCTGGGCCGCGACATGCTCAGCCGCTTGATCGTCGGCGCGCGGCTGAGCCTGTTCATGGGCCTCACGCCGGTGCTGTTCGCCTTCGTCATCGGCTCGGCCATCGGCATCCTGGCGGGCTACGCGGGCGGCTGGCTCAACACCGCGATCATGCGCACGATCGACGTGTTCTACGCCTTCCCGTCGGTGCTGCTGGCGATCGCGCTGAGCGGCGCGCTGGGCGCGGGCATCTTCAACTCGCTGCTGTCGCTGACCATCGTCTTCATCCCGCAGATTGCCCGCGTGGCCGAGGCGGTCACCGCGCAGGCCAAGGGGCGTGATTACGTCGAGGC
>JAURXG010000308.1 GCA_030654555.1 Aquabacterium sp. | reverse complement strand
GGCACGCTGCACCCGATGCAGGCCGCCTTCCAGGCCTGCCACGGCCTGCAGTGCGGCTTCTGCACGCCGGGCATGGTGATGAGCGCGGTCGACCTGGCGCAGCACCACGGGTGTCACAACGAGGCACAGGTGCGCGAGGCGCTGGAAGGCAACATCTGCCGCTGCACCGGTTATCACAACATCGTCAAGGCCGTGCAGCAGGGTGCTGCCGCGATGAAGGCATGAATCTTCAAAAGGAGATCACACCATGAACGCACGCCAAGGTTTCATCGGCCAGTCGGTCCAGCGCCGCGAGGATTCACGCTTCCTCACCGGCAAGGGCGAGTACACCGACGACATCACGCTGCCGGGCCAGAGCCACGCCTATTTCCTGCGCAGCCCGTATGCCCACGCCAAGATCACGCGGCTGAACGTGGACGCCGCCGCCAAGGCGCCCGGCGTGCTGGGCATCTTCACCGGCGAGCATTTCAAGGCCGTGGGCGGCCTGCCCTGCGGCTGGCTGATCAACAGCCTGGACGGCGCGCCGATGAAGGAGCCCAAGCACCCGGTCTTGGCCGACGGCAAGGTGCGCTACGTGGGCGACCGCGTGGCGCTGGTGGTGGCCGACACCTACGACCAGGCCAAGGCCGCGGCCGAGCTGATCGAGGTTGACTACGACGAGCTCAAGCCGGTGGTCGACGCGCTCACCGCGCCGCAGGCCGGCAGCGCCGTGCACGACGAGGCGCCCGACAACCGCGTCTACCAGTGGGGCATCGGCGACAAGGACGGCACCGCCGCCGCGATGGCCGGCGCCGCGCATGTCACCACGCTGACCTACCGCAACAACCGGCTGATCCCGAACGCGATGGAGCCGCGCTGCGCCAACGCCGCCTACGACCCGCATGGCGACAGCTACACGCTGTACGTCAGCAACCAGAACCCGCACGTCGAGCGGCTGCTGATGTGCGCCTTCGTGCTGGGCATCCCCGAGCACAAGATGCGCGTGGTCGCGCCCGACGTGGGCGGTGGCTTCGGCAGCAAGATCTTCCTGTACGGTGAAGAAACCGCCATCGTCTTCGCCAGCAAGCAGATCAAGCGCCCGATCAAGTGGACCTGCGAGCGCAGCGAGGCCTTCCTGTCGGACGCCCACGGCCGCGACCATGCCACCACGGTGAGCCTGGGGCTGGACAAGGACGGCAAGTTCCTGGCGCTGCAGGTGCACACCACCGCCAACCTGGGCGCCTACCTGTCGACCTTCTCGTCGTCGGTGCCCACCATCCTGTACGCCACGCTGCTGGCCGGCCAGTACGCCACGCCCAAGATCTGGTGCGCGGTGGACGCGATGTTCACCAACACCGCGCCCGTCGATGCCTACCGCGGTGCCGGCCGGCCCGAGGCCACCTACGTGGTCGAGCGCATCGTCGAGACCGCCGCGCGTGAACTGGGCATCGACCCGGCCGACCTGCGCCGCCGCAACTTCATCAAGAGCTTCCCCTACGCCACGCCCGTGGGCCTGACCTACGACACCGGCGACTACGAGGCGACGATGGCGCGCGCCATCGAGCTGGCCGACGTGGCCGGCTTCGAGGCCCGCAAGGCCGCCAGCGCCGCCAAGGGCCTCAAGCGCGGCCTGGGCTACTCGGCCTACATCGAGGCCTGCGGCATCGCGCCCTCGTCGGTGGCCGGCGCGCTGGGCGCGCGGGCGGGCCTGTTCGAGGCCGGCGAGGTGCGGGTGCACCCCACCGGCAAGGTGACGGTGTTCACCGGCTCGCACAGCCATGGCCAGGGCCACGAGACCACCTTTGCCCAGGTGGTGGCCGACAAGCTGGGCATCCCGATGGAGGACATCAGCATCGAGCATGGCGACACCGCCAAGGTGCTGTTCGGCATGGGCACCTACGGCAGCCGCTCGCTGGCGGTGGGCGGCACGGCCATCGTCAAGGCGGTCGACAAGATCGTCGCCAAGGGCAAGAAGATCGCCGCCCACCTGCTGGAGGCGGCCGACACCGACATCGTGTTCGAGAACGGCGAGTTCAAGGTCGCCGGCACCGACAAGAAGGTGCCGTTCGCGGCGGTCTCGCTCACCGCCTACGTGCCGCACAACTTCCCGCACGACAAGCTCGAGCCCGGTCTCAACGAGAACGCGTTCTACGACCCCAGCAACTTCACCTACCCCGCGGGCACCTACATCTGCGAGGTGGAGGTCGACCCCGCCACCGGCCACACCCGCATCGACCGCATGACGGCCTGCGACGACTTCGGCAACGTCATCAACCCGATGATCGTCGAGGGCCAGGTGCACGGCGGCCTGGCCCAGGGCATCGGCCAGGCGCTGCTGGAGCATGGCGTGTACGACCCCGAGACCGGCCAGCTGCTGACCGGCAGCTACATGGACTACGCGATGCCGCGTGCCGACGACCTGCCCAGCTTCACCGTCGAGACCGCCAAGGGCACGCCCTGCACCCACAACCCCCTGGGGGTGAAGGGTTGTGGCGAGGCCGGCGCCATCGGCTCGCCCCCGGCGGTGATCAACGCCATCTGCAACGCCCTGGGCGTCAAGGATGTGCCGATGCCGGCCACGCCCTACACTGTGTGGAAGGCCGCTGAATCCGCTCGAAATTCAGCGGCCCGCTGACCCGCCAGGAGACTGATCAACATGCAAGCATTCGCCTATTCCAATCCCGCCTCGGTGGCCGACGCCGCCCGCGCCGCCGCTGCCGACGGCGCCAAGCTGATCGCCGGCGGCCAGAGCCTGCTGGGCTCGATGAAGCTCGGCCTGGCCGCCCCCGAGGCGCTGGTCGACCTGGGCGCCATCGCCGACCTCAAGGGCATCACCGTGGCCGGTGGCGTCGTCAAGATCGGTGCGATGACCACCCACGCGGCCGTGGCGGCCAGTGCCGACGTGCAGAAGGCCATCCCTGCGCTGGCCGATCTGGCCGGCAAGATCGGCGACCGCCAGGTGCGCAACCGCGGCACGCTCGGCGGCAGCCTGGCCAACAACGACCCGGCGGCCTGCTACCCGGCGGCGGTGCTGGGCCTGGGCGCCACGGTGCACACCAACACCCGCAACATCGCCGCCGATGACTTCTTCAAGGGCCTGTACGAAACCGCGCTGGCCGAGGGCGAGGTGATCACCGCGGTCAGCTTCCCGGTGCCCGAGAAGGCCGGCTGGCAGAAGTTCAAGCAGCCCGCCTCGCGTTTCTCGATCGTCGGCGTGTTCGTCAGCAAGGGCTCGCAGGGCGTGCGCGTGGCCGTCACCGGCGCCGGCGCCGGCGTGTTCCGCGCCACCGACCTCGAAGCCAGGCTGGCGTCCAACTGGTCGGCCGCCGCGCTGGCCGGTGCCCAGGTCAGCGCCGATGGCCTCAACACCGACCTGCACGGCTCGGCCGAATACCGCGCCGCGCTGATCCCGGTGCTGGCGGGCCGCGCGGTCGGCTGATTCGTTCCCTGACGATCGAAACGCCGCACCCGGTGCGGCGTTTCTTTTGGAGCTTCCCGTGAGCGACACCGCGCTTCCCACCAGCATCGACGACACGCTAGCGCGCCTCGCCGCGCTCGACTACGTGGCCGACCGTGAACTGGCCACCTGCGTCTACCTGGCGCTCAAGCTGCAGCGCCCGCTGTTCCTCGAAGGCGAGCCCGGCACCGGCAAGACCGAGATCGCGCGCACGCTGGCGGTGATGCTGGGCCGCCCGCTGATCCGCCTGCAGTGCTACGAGGGCCTGGACCTGGCCGGCGCGGCCTACGAGTGGAACTACGGCCGGCAGATGATGGAGATCCGCCTGGCCGAGGCCACGGGTGCGGCCACCGGCGACCATGCCAAGGCGCAGCGCGACGCGTTGGCCGCCGAGCTGTTCAGTGAGCGCTTCCTCACCAAGCGTGCCTTGCTGCAGGCCATTGACCCGGCCAACCCGGTGCCGTCGGTGCTGCTGATCGACGAACTCGATCGCGCCGACGAGCCCTTCGAGGCCTTCCTGCTCGAGGTGCTGGGCGACTACCAGATCACCATCCCCGAACTGGGCACGGTCAAGGCGATCCAGCCGCCGATCGTGATCCTCACCAGCAACCGCACGCGCGAGATCCATGACGCGGTCAAGCGCCGCTGCCTCTACCACTGGGTCGACTTCCCCGATGCCAGGCGCGAGCTGGAGATCTTGCAGCGCCGCGTGCCGGGCGTCGGGCCGGCGCTGGCACAGCAGATCGTGGCCTTCGTGCAGAAGCTGCGCGGCATCGAGCTCTACAAGCTGCCCGGCATCGCCGAGACCATCGAATGGACCCGCGCGCTGATGGAGCTGGACGCGATGGTGCTCGACCCCGAGGTGATCCAGCACACGCTGGGCGTGCTGCTGAAGTACCAGGACGACATCGTGCGCATGCGCGGCAGCGAGGCGGCGCGGATGCTCGAGCTGGTGCGCGATGAAGCGCGCACCGCGGGCCGCTGACGATGGCTGCCGCCGCGTCGGGTCGCGCTTGCCCACCTGGGGGGCGTGCGGCCGCGTTGGGGCGGCCCGGCGCCGTCTGAAGGCCGGCCGTGATGTTCACCAAGAACGCCCCCGGCCACCTGGCCGAGAACGTGATGCACTTCGCCCGCGTGCTGCGCAGCGCCGGCATGCCGGTGGGCAGCGACCGGGTGCACACGGCGCTGGCCGCGCTGCAGGTGGCGGGGCTGGAGAGCAAGCGTGATTTCCACGCCGTGCTCGCGGCCTGCCTGATCGACCGCGTCGAGCACCGCGAGCTGTTCGACCAGGCCTTCGTGCTGTTCTGGCGTGATCCCGACCTGATGGGCCGCATGCGCGCACTGCTGCTGCCCAAGGTCAACCTGAAGGAAGGCGCCACCCCGCCGCCGCCCGAGAACCGCCGGCTCGGCGAGGCGCTGTTTCCGCACCAGCCCGACCGCACGCCCGACCAACCCGAGCAGGAGCAGGTCGAGATCCACGCCGAGCTGACCTGGAATCAGCGCGAGGTGCTGCGCCAGGCCGATTTCGACACCATGACCGCCGACGAGTGGCGCGCCGCGCAGCGCTTGCTGGCGCAGCTCAGGCTGGTGTTCGAGCCGCTGCCCACGCGCCGCCACCAGCGCGCCGGCCGCCCCGGCGTGGCCGACTGGCGCGCCACGATGGCGGCGATGGCGCGCCACGGCGGCGAGCTGTGGAACATCCGTTGGCGCGCGCCGCGCCACAAGCCCGCGCCGCTGGTGGTGCTGGCCGACATCTCGGGCTCGATGAGCCGTTACTCGCGCATGCTGCTGCACTTCGCCCATGCACTGGGCCATGCCGGCTCGTCGGTCGAGAGCTTCGTCTTCGGCACGCGGCTCACCCGCACCACGCGGCTGCTGAAGAGCCGCGACCCCGACATCGCCGTGGGCCAGGTGGTGCGTGCGGTGGCCGACTGGTCGGGCGGCACGCGCATCACCACCAGCCTGCACGCGTTCAACCAGCGCTGGGCGCGGCGCGTGCTGACCAGCCGCAGCACCGTGCTGCTGATCAGCGACGGCCTGGAGCATGGCGACACGCGCGCGCTGGCCTTCGAGATGGAGCGCCTGCACAAGAGCTGCCGCCGCCTGGTGTGGCTGAACCCGCTGCTGCGCTTCGAGCAGTTCGAACCCAAGGCCGCCGGCATCAAGGCCATGCTGCCGCATGTCGACCGCTTCCTGCCGGCGCACAACCTGCAGAGCCTGGCCGATCTGGTCGGCGTGCTGGGCGGCATGAACCAGCCGCCGCCGCGCCCGCGGTTGGCGGCGCCCCTGCATTGAGGCCGCGCCGCGGCGCACCCCACTCCAACCCCGATCCCGATCCCGAAAACGCCATGCAACTCACCAACCAGCAAACCCTGCCCGTCACCCAGGCCCAGGCCTGGGAAGCGCTCAACGACATCACGCTGCTGCAGAGCGCCATCCCCGGCTGCGAGGGCATCACGCCCACCGCCGAGCACCAGTACGAGGTGCTGATCACCGCCGCCATCGGCCCGGTGAAGGCCAAGTTCAAGGGCAAGCTGCAGCTGGAGAACCTGCAGCCGCCCACCTCGTACACGCTGCGCTTCGAAGGCCAGGGCGGCGCGGCCGGCCACGGCAAGGGCCATGCCGACATCCGGCTCGAGCCCACCGGCGCCAACACCACCGTGCTGCACTACACCGCGCATGCCACGGTGGGCGGCAAGATCGCGCAGATCGGCTCGCGCCTGGTCGACATGGCGGCGCAGAAGATGGCCACCGAGTTCTTCGAGACCTTCAATGCCAAGCTGCAGGAGCGCTACGCGGTGGTGGTGCCCGCAGCACCCGCCGCGCCGCCGCCGGGACTTCTGGCGCGCCTCGTGGCCTGGCTCAAGCGCCTGTTCGGCGGGTGACAATGCCGGCATGAAAGCCCGCGGCGTTCGATTGCAGTACAGCTTCGAGTCCGACGAGCAGCGCGGCGCCGAGCTGCACAACCCGTTGTTCGACCTGCTCTCGGCGGTGCACGAGCACGGCTCGATCCAGCATGCGGCCAAGGCGCTGGGCGCCAGCTACCGCCACATCTGGGGCGCGCTCAAGCGCTGGGAAGAGACCATGGGCGAGCCGCTGGTCACCTGGGCGCAGGGCCAGCCGGCGCGGCTGACGCCGTTTGCCGACCGGCTGCTGTGGGCCGAGACACGCGCCCGCACCCGCCTCACGCCGCACATCGAGGCGCTGCGCGCCGAGCTGGAGCGGGTGCTGGCCGAGGCGCTGGACGGCAGCCAGCATGTGCTCACCATCTTCGCCAGCCACGACCTGGCGCTGCCGCTGCTGCGTGATCTGGCCAGCAGCGCGCAGGGCCTGCACATCGAGCTGCGCTTTGCCGGCAGCGTGGACGCGCTGGCCGCGCTGTCGCAGGGCCGCTGCCTGGTGGCGGGCTTCCACGTGCCGCCGCTGCAGGGCGGCTCACCGCAGTTTGCCGGCGCGATGAAGCCGCTGCTCAAGCCCGGCCTGCACAAGCTGATCGGCTGCGTGCGCCGCACCCAGGGCCTGATGGTCCACAAGGGCAACCCGCTGCACCTGCATGACCTGGGCGACCTGGCCGCCAGCCGCGCGCGGGCGCCGCGCTTCATCAACCGCCAGCCCGGCTCGGGCACGCGCCTGCTGATGGACCACCTGCTGGCCGAGCGGCACATCGCCTCGGGCGCGATCCTCGGCTACGACGACCCGCCCGAGGAGAGCCATGTCGCCGTGGCCGCCGCGCTGGCCAGCGGCATGGCCGACGTGGGCCCGGGCATCGAGGCCGCGGCGCGGCAGTTCGGGCTGGACTTCATCCCGCTGATCGACGAGGACTACTTCCTGGTGTGCCTGAAAGACGCGCTGGAGCACCCCGCGGTGCTCAAGCTGCGCGCCGCGCTGGAGAGCCCGGCCTGGGCGCGGGCGCTGCACGGCCTGCCCGGCTACCAGGCCGCGCGCAGCGGCGAGGTGCTGTCGCTGACCCAGGCGCTGCCGTGGTGGCATTTCCGGCAGCCCAAGCCGCCCCTGCCTCACTCGCCTTCCCAGTAGTCCACCGGCCGGTCCTCGCGGCCGAAGTGGTGGAAGCTGCCTGCCGGCTGCCCCGGCGCCGCCGGCGCCAGCGCATCGAACACGCCGAACTTGCCGCTGTCGGGGTAGTCGCAGATCTCGGGCGTGCGCTGGCTGCTCAGCGCCAGGTAGCGCAGCTCGGTGCGGCCGGTGTTGGTGATGGCGTGCGCGGTGTCCGGGCCACCGGCCGGGCAGCCCACCACGTCGCCTTCGCGCAGCGGGTGGCGGCCCGCGCCGAAGCGCAGTTCACCTTGGCCTTCCAGGATCACGAACAGCTCGTCGTTGTGCCGGTGGTTGTGGAACGGAAACGCCTGCTTGCCCGGCGGCACTGCCACCAGGCTGCAACCCAGCAGGTTCAGGCCCAGCACGCTGCCGATGCGGCCCAGCCGCATCTCGATGCGCTGCGCCACCGCATCGGGGGGCGTGAATTCGGGGGGGCGCGGCAGCAGCGGCACGTCGGCCAGGTGCAGCAGGGGTGCGGTCATGGTCGTCCTCTCGGGTGGCGGCGTGCGGGCCAGCGCGCCGATCGGGCATTCTGCGGCGCGTACCCGGCGTTGCGCCAGCGGTGCGCGTCCGTGCCAGTTCCGGGTTTGGGGTCGGCGGCGATCGGCGATGATCTCGGCCTCACCCGAAGCTGCCGAGAACGAAGGTCCGTCATGTCCCTGCGCCCCAACCGCCGTCAA
>JAURXG010000296.1 GCA_030654555.1 Aquabacterium sp. | reverse complement strand
AGCGGGCCGATGATCTCGTGCACGTCGCCGCCCGAGCAGAAGTTGCCGCCACCGCCGGTGACCACCACCGCGGCCACGTCGTCGGCGTACTTCAGCCGGTAGAACAGGTCGCGCAGCTCGGCATAGGCGTCGAATGTGAGCGGGTTCTTGCGCTCGGGCCGGTTCAGCGTGATGGTGCCCACACGATCGACCACCTGCCACAGGAAGTGAGCGGCTTGGTAGCCGGCCAGCGATTGGCGGTTGCCAGCGGCCAGGGCGGGGTCGACGCGGTCTGAATCGTTCATGGGGTCTCGTCCAGTGGTGGGTTCTGCAGTTGGGTGAGGTGCACACGCAGCACGCCCAGGTGGCCGTGCAGCTGCGCCATCGCCTTGGCATCCAGCCCGGCGAACAGCTCGAGGATCCATTGCTCGTGCTCGGCCGCCATGGCCGCGAAGCCCGAGCGGCCCGGCTCGGTCAGGCGCACGATCCACGAGCGGCGGTCGGTGGGGCTGCTCTCGCGCTGCACCAGGCCTTCGCGCTCCAGCTCGTCGGTCAGGCCGGTGACGTTGCCGCCGGTCACCATCAGGCGGCGCGACAGGTCCTTCATCTTCAGGCCCTGCGGCTCGCGGTAGAGCTGGGCCAGGTAGTCGAAGCGCGGCAGCGAGATGCCGAAGCGCAGGCGCAGCCGGCGGCGGATCTCGTCCTCGATCTGCGTGCTGCAGGCCAGCAGGCGCAGCCACAGCTTGAGCGCCGCATGGTCGCCCAGCTCGGCGCGCGATTCGTGGCCCAGGCCATCGGCCCGGGCCAGCTGGGCGCGGCTGGCATCCACCGTCACCTGAGCACCCTTGGCGCTGCGCGCCGTCCCGCCGAGCGGGAGCGAGCCCTCCTTCGGGCGGCCGGGCGAAGGGCTCACGCCGGCTCTCCCTTCACCGGCGCGGCCGCCGCACGCTCGCGCTGGAAGCCGGCCTCCAGCTGCTGCTTGGCCGAGCGGTAGGGCTGCGGCCAGGCCACCGGCGTGTAGCCGATGCGCGCGGCCTCGTTCAGCGTCCAGGCCGGGTTGGCCAGGTGCGGGCGGGCGATGGCGCAGAGGTCGGCGCGGCCGGCGGCGATGATGCTGTTGACGTGATCGGCCTCGCTGATCGCACCCACCGCGATGGTGGCGATGCCGGCCTCCTGCCGGATGCGGTCGGCGAACGGGGTCTGGTACATGCGGCCGTAGCTGGGCTTCTGCGCGGCACTGACCTGGCCCGACGAGCAGTCGATCATGTCGGCGCCGCTGTCCTTGAACGCGCGGGCGATGGCCACCGCGTCGGCCGGCGTGGTGCCGCCGCTCACCCAGTCGTGCGCCGAGATGCGCACCGACATCGGCCGCTCCGAGGGCCAGGCGGCGCGCACCGCCGCAAACACCTCCAGCGGGTAGCGCAGCCGGTTGGCCAGGTCGCCGCCGTACTCGTCGCTGCGGTGGTTGGTCAGCGGCGAGATGAAAGACGACAGCAGGTAGCCGTGGGCGCAGTGCAGCTCCAGCCAGTCGAAGCCGGCCGCCGCCGCGCGGTGCGTGGCGGCGACGAAGTCGGCGGTGATGCGGTCCATGTCGTCGCGGTCCATGGCGCGCGGCACCTGGCCATCGGCCAGATAAGGCACGGCCGATGCGGCGAACAAGGGCCAGTTGCCGTCGTCCAGCGGCTGGTCGGCGCCCGCGCCCTGCCAGGGGGCGTTGGTCGATCCCTTGGGCCCGGCATGACCGATCTGCACACCGATGCGGGCATCGGTGTTGCCGTGCACGAAGCGCACGATGCGGCGCCAGGCGTCGCGCTGCGCGTCGTTCCACAGCCCCGGGCAGCCGGGCGTGATGCGTGCATCGGCCGAGGGGCAGGTCATCTCGGCCATCACCAGCGCGGCGCCGCCCATCGCGCGCGCACCCAGGTGCATCAGGTGGTAGTCGCCGGGCACGCCGTCGACCGACAGGTACTGCGCCATCGGCGAGACCACCACGCGGTTCTTCAGCGTGATGGCGCGCACCGTCAGCGGCGTGAACATCGGCGGCGGCGCCGGCTGGTCTTCGCGCAGCGACAGGCCGGCGCGGCGGGCGAACCAGTGCTCGTAGCCGCCCAGCCACTGCGCGTCGCGCAGGCGCAGGTTCTCGTGGCTGATGCGCTGGCTGCGGGTGAGCATCGAGTACATGAACTGCGGCGCGTCGAGCTGGTCGCAGTAGCGCTGGCCGCACACCTCGAACCACTCCATCGCGTTCCAGGCGGCGTTCTGCAGGCGCAGCACGTCGATGCGGCGCAGCGCCTGGTAGCGTTGCAGCACCTCGGGCAGTTGATCCGCGCCATGGCCGGCGGCGTGCAGCAGGCCGGCCAGCTCGATGGCGTCCTCGATCGCCAGCTTGGTGCCCGAGCCGATCGCGAAGTGCGCCGTGTGCACCGCGTCGCCCATCAGCACCACGTGAGATCGGCCGTTGAACAGCGACCACTGTTCGCAGGTGATGCGCTGGAAGTTCAACCAGGCAGAGCCGCGCAAGTGGCGCGCGTTGGTCATCAGCCTGGCGCCCTGCAGGTTGTCGGCGAACAACTGCTCGCAGAAGGCCACCGACTGGTCGGGGTCGGCCTGATCGAGACCATGCGCCAGCCACACGGCCTCGGGGCATTCGACGATGAAGGTGGTGGTGTCGGCGTCGAACTTGTAGATGTGCGCCTGGAACCAGCCATGGTCCGTCTTCTGGAACAGGAAGGTGAAGGCGTCGTAGCGCTTGTTCGTGCCCAGCCAGATGTAGCGGTTGGGCCGGGTGACGATGTCGGGCCGGAAGACCTCGGCATGCGCCGTGCGCACGCGTGAGTTGATGCCGTCGCTGGCGATGATCAGGTCCGCGTCCGGGTAGTCGGCGTCGGATTCCGCCTCGCACTCGAACACCAGCTTGACGCCCAATGCCTCGCAGCGCGCCTGCAGGATGTTGAGCAGCCGCTTGCGCCCGATGCCCACGAAGCCATGGCCGCCCGAGCGGATCACCTCGCCCTTGAAGTGCAGCTCGATGTCGTCCCAGTGGTTGAAGGCCCGCTCGATCTCGGCGGCGGTGGCCGGATCGCAGCGCCGCATGTTGTCCATCGTGGCGTCGGAAAACACCACGCCCCAGCCGAAGGTGTCGTAGGGCTTGTTGCGCTCGACGACGGTGATGTCGTGGGCCGGGTGGCGCAGCTTCATCAGCAGCCCGAAGTACAGGCCGGCCGGGCCGCCACCGATGCAGACGATCTTCATGCAAGCTCCTGGGTGCCTGCTGACCGGTCGCACCGAACGGGCCGGTCATTGAATGAGGCCTGAATACTTTAGCTCTAAATTAAATCCATGCCAAGCGGGCGCCGCCGGCGATGCGGGCATCGCGGGCATCGCGGGCATCGCGCGCCTGCGTGTCCTGCGCGGTGCACGGCCTGGCGCAGCCGCGGGCGCCGTTGCGGCAGCGCTAGCGCTTGACCGCCGCGGGCATGCCGGCCGGGTCGATGACCATGCCGAACTCCTGCATGTTGTGCGCGTGGCACAGGTGGTGCAAGGCAAAGGCCTGGTCCACCGCGCTCTGCTGGCCCATGATGTCCAGCGTCTGGTTGACCGCCTTCTTGGCCATCTGCAGCGCAAACGCCGGCTTGGCGGCGATGCGCGAGGCCAGCGTCAGCACCGCGGCCTGCAACTGGTCGCGCGGCACCACCTGGTTGACCATGCCCAGGCGGTGGGCCTCCTGCGCGCTCCAGTGGTCGGCGGTGAAGAGAAACTCCTTGGCCTTGCGCGCGCCCAGCTCCCAGGGGTGCACGAACCATTCGACGCCGCACACGCCCATGGTCAGCACCGGGTCGCAGAACAGCGCGTCGTCGCTGGCCACGATCAGGTCGCAGGCCCAGGCCAGCATCAGGCCGCCGGCGATGCAGCGGCCCTGCACCGCAGCGATCGTCGGCTTGGCCAGGTTGCGCCAGCGCCGCGTGTTCTGCAGGTAGATCTCCTGCTCGCGGGCAAAGCGGCCATGCGCGCCAGGCTGCTGGAAGCCGCCCCAGCTGGAGACGATGGGCTGCTCGCCCAGCACCACGCCACCATCGCCGCGCAGGTCGTGGCCGGACGAGAAGTGCGGATCGGCCGCGGCCAGCACGATGACCTTGACGCCGTCGTCGAGCAGCGCACGGTCGAAGGCGGCATTCAGGTCGTAGCTCATCGCCAGGTTCTGCGCGTTGCGCGCCTCGGGGCGGTTCATCACGATGCGTGCCACGCCGGGCGCGGGTTGCTCGTACAGCAGGGTTTGGAAGTCGCTCATGGTCGGCGCTTTCAGCGGGTGGCGGGGCGGCGCCGCATCGGCGTCGGCGGTCTGGTCCGGCGCGATGCTGGCTGTGCGCGCCGCACGCCGATGTCGCCTGCGTGACTGACCATCGATTCAGCCAAACAGGCGCGGTTCGACCGGTCCGGCAAGGCGCCGAGCCGCGTCCTGGCGACCTTGCCTTCGAGGACGGGATTACGCGAATTACACGCGCCGCGCATCACGATTAGTCTGAAAAGGAGCAGGTGGACAGCCTGCAAGGAGACCGCCCCATGGGCCCCTTGATCGTGCGACGCATTCTGGTGTCGATGCCAGCGCTGGTGGGCGTGCTGTTCCTGTGCTTCCTGCTGATGAAGGCGGCACCGACCGACCCGGCGCTGGTCATCGCCGGCGCCGACGCCAGCCCCGAGGTCATCGCCGGCATCCGCAAGGACCTGGGCCTGGACCGGCCGCTGGTGGTGCAGTTCTTCGAGTACATCGTCAACGTCGCCCAGGGCGACCTGGGCCGCTCGATCATCTCCAACAAGTCGGTCGCCGAGGAACTGGCCGACACCGTGGGCCCCACGGTCGAGTTGATGGTCGGCGGCATGCTGCTGGCCGTGCCGCTGGGCCTGCTGCTGGGCACGCTGGCGGCGGTGCGGCGTGGCACGCTGCTCGACCGCTTCATCGTCGCGATGTCGGTGGCCGGCGTGTCGATGCCGGTGTTCTTCGTCGGCCTGATCCTGATCCAGTACGTCGGCTACCTGTGGGACCTGCTGCCCTTCACCGGCCGCACCGGCCCGGTCTGGGACGGTGGCCTGCCCGCGCTGATCCTGCCCTCGCTCACGCTGGGCAGCGTGTTGATCGGCCCGATCGCCCGGCTCACGCGCACGGCCGTGCTGGAGGTGCTGGGCGCCGACTTCGTGCGCACGGCACGCGCCAAGGGCCTGCGTGAATCGGCGGTGATCATCCACCACGCGCTGCGCAACGCGCTGATCCCGGTGGTCACGCTGGTGGGGCTGCAGGCGGCCTTCCTGCTGGGCGGTGCGGTGGTCACCGAGACGATGTTCTCCTGGCCCGGCGTCGGCCGCCTGGCGGTGGGCGCCATCGTCAGCAGCGATTTCCCCACGGCGCAGGGCGCGATCATGATCCTGGCACTGGCCTTCCTGTTCATCAACCTGCTGGTGGACGTGATGTACGTGGTGCTCGATCCGCGGGTGCAGCGCACATGAGCGCGGTGATGCCTGCAGCGCCGCTGGCGCCGGCGGCCGCCCCGGTCGGCCGCCGCTCGGCGCTGGTGGTGCGGCTGATGCGCGACCGCGTCGCCCTGGTCTCGGCGCTGGTGCTGGCCGTGGTGGCGCTGGCGGCGCTGTTCGCGCCCTGGGTCGCGCCCTACGACCCCTATTTCACCGACCTGCCCAAGGCGATGCAGCCGCCCAGCGCCGAGCACTGGTTCGGCACCGACAACACCGGCCGCGACCTGCTCAGCCGGGTGATCTTCGGCGCCCGCAACACGCTGATGATGGGCCTGGCCGGCGTGCTGCTCGGCGGTGCGCTGGGCGCGCTGCTGGGCATCCTGGCGGCCTTCTACAAGGGTCTCGACCCGTGGATCATGCGTGCGGTCGACATCATGCTGGCCTTCCCGGCCATCCTGATCGGGCTGGCGGTGGCCGCCATCCTGGGCTCGGGGCTGGGGGCGGTGATCTTCGCGCTGGTGGTCTCCACCGTGCCCGACGTGGCCCGGGTGGCGCGCGGCGCCGCGCTGGGCGTGATGGGCATGGAGTTCATGGAAGCCGGCCGCGCGGTCGGACTGAAGAACCGCACGCTGATCTGGCGCTACCTCACGCTGAACTGCATCTCCACGGTCGCGGTGTTCCTCACGCTGCGCTTCGGCCAGGTGATCCTGGTCGGCTCGTCGCTGGGCTTCCTGGGCATGGGCGCACAGCCGCCGGTGGCCGAGCTCGGCATGATGGCCGCGCAGGGCCGCGACTTCCTGTTCATGGCGCCGCACATCGCCACCGTGCCCAGCCTGGCGATCTTCGCCATCGTGCTGGCCGCCAACCTGCTGGGCGATGCGGTGCGCGACGTGCTCGACCCCCGCCTGCAGCAATAGCCCCCCGCGCGCGCTGCCGCTGCGCCGGCAGCGCGTGCGACGCCCGGCTTGTTCCACCCCACCCACCGCCCCTGGAGACCCGCATGAAGAGCCTCAAGACCGCTGCCACCGCAGCCGCCCTGCTGAGTACCCTGTTCGTCGCCGGCGGTGCCGCCCAGGCGCAGACGCTGAACATCGCCCAGGCGCTGGATTCACCCCATTACGACAGCCAGCGCACCACCTGGTCGCCCACCTCCGACGTCACCCACATGATCCAGGACACCCTGGTCGCGCTGGACTGGGACGGCAAGAGCGCCGTGCCGCTGCTGGCCAAGAGCTGGACCGTCAGCCCCGACGGCAAGCTCTACACCTTCAAGCTGCGCGACGACGTGCAGTTCTGCAGCGGCAAGAAGTTCACCGCGGCCGACGTGCTCTACAGCTTCAACCGCCAGAAGGACCCGGCCACCCGCTCGCCCTACGCTTGGCGCGCCGGCAAGATCAAGGAACTGCGCGCACCCGACCCCTACACGGTGGAGTACGAGCTGACCGAGCCCTACTCCGACCTGCTGGTGCAGCTGACCATGTTCAACAACAGCATCCACAACAAGGACAGCGTGGACAGTCTGGGCAAGGACTACGGCGTCAAGGGCGTCGATGGCACCGGCCCCTGGTGCTGGGTGTCGTGGACCCCGCGCACCGAGCTGGTGGTCAAGCGGCACGACGCCTACAAGTGGGGGCCGCCGATGTACAAGAACCCGGGGCCGGTGAAGTTCGAGCGGGCGGTGATCAAGATCGTGCCCGAGGATTCCAGCCGCCTGGCAGCGATGATGAGCGGTCGCTTCGACTACACGACGCACTTCCCGGGCCAGTTCATCGACCAGGCCAAGAAGTCACCGGCGCTCGACGTGCAGGAGGCCAAGCCCAACTTCCAGCTGAACTATTTCGGTTTCAAGGCCAACCGGCCGCTGGTGGCCGACAAGCGGGTGCGCGAGGCGATGAGCATCGGCTTCAACCGCGCCGAGCTGGTCAAGTCGGTGATGCTGGGCCAGGCCGAGCCGGCCTACACCTACATCGACCCGAACGCGCTCGACTTCGCCCCCAGCACCAAGGGCATCGTCAAGGAAGACGTGGCGCGCGCCAACCGCCTGCTCGACGAGGCCGGCTGGACCAAGCGCGACCCTGACGGCATCCGCACCAAGGACGGCGTGCGACTGGCGCCCATCGTCTACATCCCGCAGGTCACGATCTTCCCGCGCGTCGCCGAGGCCATGCAGGGTTACATGCGCAAGATCGGCATCGACTGGAAGATCACCGCGCTCGAGTCCAGCATCATGCCGGCCCGGCTGCAGGGCCAGGACTTCGACCTCTGGACCGTGACCGTGCCCT
>JAURXG010000294.1 GCA_030654555.1 Aquabacterium sp. | reverse complement strand
ATCATCAGGATGTTCTTCGGCGTGATCTCCATGCGCAGCTTGTCCTCGACCTGCTGGCGCCGCCAGCGGTTGCGCAGCGCGATGGCCACCGCGCGCTTGGCCGCGTGCTGGCCGACGATGTGGCGGTCGAGTTCGGAGACGATTTCCTGGGGTGTCATCGACATGGCGGGCTCGGTCAGTCCAGCGTTTCGATCGTGTGATTCTGGTTGGTGTAGATGCACAGGTCACCGGCGATGGTCAGGCTCTGCTTGACGATGTCGGCCGCGCTCAGCGCGGTGTGCTGCAGCAGCGCGCGCGCCGCGGCCTGGGCATAGGCGCCGCCCGAGCCGATGCTGACGATGCCCAGCTCGGGCTCCAGCACGTCGCCGTTGCCGGTGATGATCAGGCTGGCCTCGCGGTCGGCCACCGCCAGCATGGCCTCCAGCCGGCGCAGCACGCGGTCGGTGCGCCAGTCCTTGGTCAGCTCGATGGCCGAGCGCACCAGGTGGCCCTGGTGCTTCTCGAGCTTGGCCTCGAAGCGCTCGAACAGCGTGAAGGCGTCGGCCGTGGCGCCGGCAAAACCGGCCAGCACGGTGTCGCGGTGCAACTTGCGCACCTTGCGCGCGCTGGCCTTGACGACAATGTGGCCCAGCGTGACCTGGCCGTCGCCGCCCAGCGCCACCTGCCAGCCCTGCGGGGTCTGGCGGCGCACGCTGACGATGGTGGTGCCGTGGAAGGATTCCATGTTCGGTTCTCGGGTTGGGTTCGGGCGCCCGGCGCCCTTGCGCGGCTCAGTCGCGCGGCACCAGCACGCGGGCGTGCTCGTTGATGCCCATCGCGCCGAAGAACAGCGCCACCAGGCGGTGCGCGTCGACGAAGGTGATGCTGCGGTTCTCGGTCTGCTTGGCCAGCACCCAGTTCAGCAGGTCGCCGGCGGCGATGAAGTCGACCCGGATCAGCCGCGCGCACGACACATGCACCAGCGCGGCATTGCCCAGCTTGCGGTCGATCTGCTGCAGCGTGCCGCTGATGTCGCCGGCCAGCTGGCCCGACAGCTCGACCGTGGACACCTGCATGCCGCCGTGGCCGTCGTCGAGCAGGCCCGACTCGAGGAAGCTCGACGACACCTCGCTGACGGCCGACATCGACGGCGTGGTGGTCGACTGCGTGGCGTTGCTGGCGCGCACCTGGCAGCGCGCACGCTCCCACGACGGCGGCGACACCTCGTAGGTGACGCAGTAGTCGATCGCGATCTCGTCGAACTGGTCGGGCCGGTTGGCCAGGCGCAGCGCCTCCAGCCGGGCCATCCAGAAGGCCGGGTCGGCATCACGCACGCCGGTGGGCGCGGCTTCCTGTAGCGCGCCCAGCAGGTGCTCGGCGGCGATCCAGCGCATGTCGATGGGCTGCGGCGCCCATTGGCGGAACAGCAGGTTCAGCTGCGACGCCGCCTCCACCTCCACCCGCTCGAGTGCGGTCCAGTCCAGCACCCAGGGCAGCGGCAGCTGCAGCGTGGCCGAGCGCAGCCGGGCCACCGCGTCGACATCGAGCACGGCCGGGCTGACCCAGCCGATGTCGCCCTTGAGGCCGCGCGTGTCGGGCCGCTCGTCGGCCACCGCGTCGGCCACCCGGCGCGGCAGCGAATACCACTGCGGCGACGACTTGCCGAACAGGTTGGCGAACTCCAGCGACAGGTTCTCGAACTTCTGCTGCTGGCCGGTGGCACGGTACAGGTCGAACAGCACCAGCCAGGTCTCGGCATGGCCGGCGCGCAGCGCGTTCGGCCGGCACAGGTTGGTCAGCGCCTGTTCGCTCTGGTTGAAATCGGCATTGGCGAAGGCGATGACGGCCTCGTCGAGCTCGGGGTCGTGCACCACCTCGTTGACCTCGACCGCAAAGCGGCTGTTCGGGTCGAAGTTGGCGTCCACCTTGGGCAGGCCGCCGGCCTGCGAGGGCGGTGCCGAGGCCGGCGTGCTGGCGGCCGGGCCGCGGGCGGCGGGCTTCGGCGGTGTCCAGGTGCTGACCACGCCGGGTGGCGGTGTGCGCAGCGGGGCCATGCCGGCGGCCCTCGACACCGATGCCGAGGCGGCATCGCCCGGGAACTCGCTGTCGTGCAGCGGCGGCAGCGGCGGCAGGTCGTCCAGCGACGAATGCAGAGAGGCCGGCGCCGAGCCCGGCGCCG
>JAURXG010000287.1 GCA_030654555.1 Aquabacterium sp. | reverse complement strand
TCCCGGTGCAGCAGATCGTCACCCAGGTGCGCGCAGTCCGCGCACTGGCGCCCGACACCCGGCTGCTGCACCTGCAGACGCCGCGCAGCCAGCGCCTGCGCTTCCTGGCCGGTCAGTCGGTCACGCTGGGGTTGGCACTGGGCGAGGGCGTGCGCCGCACGTTGCCGATCGCCAGCTGCCCCTGCGACGACCGCAACCTGCACTTCTTCATCGCCCGCGACGACAGCGATGCGCTGGCGCAAGCCTTGTTTGCCGACCAGCTGAAGGCGGGCGATGCCGTCACGCTGTGGGGTCCCGAGGGCGACTTCGTGCTGACCGACAGCCAGCGCCCGCTGGTGTTCGTGGCCTGCGACACCGGCTTCGCGCCGATCAAGAGCCTGATCGAGCATGCGTTGTCGCTGGACGCCGCGCCGTCCTTGTCGCTGTTCTGGCTGGCCACCCGCCCCGATGGCCATTTCCTGGCCAACCAGTGCCGGGCTTGGTCGGAGGCGCTCGACGGCTTCGAGTACATGCTGCTGCAGCACGCCGACCCCACCGCCGGCGCCTGCCAGGTGGCCGCGGCGATACGGGCCGACCTGTTCGACATCGATTGCGACTTCTACCTGGCCGGCCCGGCGCCCTTCGTCGACGCGGTGCACGGCGAGTTGCGCGCGGCCGGCGTGCCGGCCGGGCAGGTGTTCCAGGAGCTGGTGACATGAGTGCCTGCGGTGGCCAGAGTCCGCCCGCGCTGGGCGCCGACCACGAAGACGCCGGCTGCAGCGGCGGCGAGGCCTTTGCGCTGCGGGTGCTGGGCCAGAGCATGGCGCCCGAGTTCAGCGAAGGCGAGATCATCCTGATCGAGCCGGATGGCGCGCTGCGCCCGGGCTGCTACGTGCTGGCCCGCAGCGAGGGCGAGTACGTCTTCCGCCAGCTGCTGCAGCGTGCCGGGCAATGGTGGCTGCACCCGCTGAACCCGGCCTGGCCCGATGTGCCGCTGGCCGACCTGGCGCAGGTGCATGGCGTGATCATCCAGGCCGCCGTGCCGGGCCGGCGCCGCTTGACCCGCCACTACGTCTGAGTTGCGTCCGAGACCCCGCCATGCCCTACTTCGTCTTCAGCATCAAGCCCTTCGCGCAGATCGAGAAACTGGCCGAATTCGACAAGTTCCGCGATGCCTCGACGCATGCCAAGGCCTTGCGCCACCAGCGCGCGGCGGCCGATGGCCGCATCAAGGTGATGTTTGCCGACAACCAGCAGCTGGCCGAAGACCTGCTGTGCCAGATCCGCGACCCCGGCCCGAGTGGCGACGAGTGACGCCCCGCCCGCGATGGACCGCTGCTGCGACCACGACAGCGCCTGCGTCTTCGCCAACGCGCTGCGCACGCGCACCGCGGTCTGCGCGCTGAGCCAGCGGCTGGCCCTGGCCGAGCGCGACGTGCTGGTCTGCACCAGCCCGGTGGCGCGCACCAACTGCGGCACCCTGGCCGCGCTGCTGCACGAGCGCGCCCGGTTCGCGCTGCGCCTACCACCACCCGGCCGGCCGCTGGTGCATGCCCAGGCGCTGCGCCTGCAGTGCGGCGGGCTGACCGGTCTGCAGGCCAGCCTGGGCGCGGCCCAACCCGACGTGCACCGCATGGTGGGCCAGGCGCAGACGCTTCACGGCAGCCTGACCGAGTTGCCCTGGCCGCAGATCGTGGCGGCCATCGTCGCCTGGTTGCCCCGGCAGCGCGGGCGGCCGCGATGACGGCCGTAGCCCTGCGCCCGCTGCTGGCCCGGCTGCTGACCGAAGCGGCCACCCTCTGCCCTGGCCGAGCCGACCGCCGGCGGCGGCCCCGCGGTCAATCCTCGCGCTCGGCCTGCCAGAGCATCAAGCGCAGCATCGCCACCGAACCCACCACGATGCCGGCCACGGCGACGAACGAGCCGATCGCCAGCGTCGAGACGCCCGACAGCCCCTGGCCGATGGTGCAGCCCATCGCGGTGACACCGCCGAAGCCCATCAGCACCGCACCCAGCAACTGGTTGCGCAGGTCGGACATCGAGGCAAAGCCCTCCCAGCGGAAGCTGCCCGACAGCAGCGCCATCACCAGCGAGCCCAGCACCACGCCGATCACGCTGGCGATGCCGAAGCTGAGATGCAGCGACTTGTCGGTCCACAGCATCAGCAGCTCCAGCCCGTAGGCCACCGGGCCGACGAAGCTCAGCGACTCCAGCGTGCGCGAGTTGGTGGCGTGGTACACGGTCTCCAGGGTCTCGGGGTTCTCGCCGAAGCCCAGGTGGCCGGTGACGTACCAGCCGGCGGCCACCAGCAGGCCCAACACCGTGCCGCCCAGCACCTGCAGGCCGTTGCCGCGGAAACGCCGGTCCTTGAACACGATCACCAGCAGCAGCAACACCACCGCCGCCAGCGCCGCGATCGAGGCGGTGCGCGCGTCCAGCCCAGACAGCCGCGCGAGCAGGCTGCCCAGGCTCTGGTCTTTCCAGCCGGCGGCCCCCAGGTCGATGCTCACCGGGTCGAGCAAGGTCGAGCGCCATTGCGCGAACAGGCCCTTGAGCGTCATGTACGAGGCGATGCCCATGAACACCAGCACCACCAGCGAGCGCAGGCTGCCCCCGCCCAGGCGCACCAGGTTCTTGTTGGCGCAGCCGCCGGCCAGTGTCATGCCCACGCCGAACACCAGCCCGCCCACCGCCAGCGACAGCCAGGGCAGCACCGGCCGCTGCACCGCGGCCTTGGCCAGGTCGACCTGGCCCGCCAGCGCCAGCGCACCGGTGCCGGCGATGGCCACCGCGATGGCCAGCAGCCACATGCGCACGCGGCCCCAATGCCCCATGTTGACGACGTCGGAGATCGCCCCCATGGTGCAGAAGTTGGTCTTGTTGGCGATCAGGCCGAACACGAACGCGAGCGCGAAGCCGCCCGCCACCACCACTGTCGACAAGTTCATGCCCGCATTGTCCATGCGCATTCCCCGGGCCGGCACCAAGGCCGTGGTGGTGGACTCAGATGAACAGGCAGACGTCGGTCTCGCCGGCGAACTTCATGAAGGTCGCGGCGCCGCCGTACTCGATGCCGTCGATGAAGTCGGACTTCTCGAACTCGAACAGGTCCACCGTCATCTGGCAGGCGATGAACTTGACCTCGGCCTCCTGGCACAGGTCGCGCAGCTCGGTCAGCGAGGCCACGCCCTTCTTCTTCATCTTGGCCTTCATCATCGACGTGGCCATGGCCTCCATGCCGGGCAGCATCGAGACGATCACCGGCATCGGCACGGGCATCGGCATGGCCGGGTTGCCGATCGGGCTGATGGCGATGCCGCTCAGGTCCTTGCGCAGCAGCTGCAGGCCGTAGAAGGTGAAGAAGATCTGTACCTCCCAGCCCAGCGCCGCGGCGGTGGAGGCCAGGATCAGCGGCGGGTAGGCCATGTCCAGCGCACCCTTGGTGGCGATGATCGCCATCTTTTTCGTCGCCATGTCGGCTCCGTCTATGAGGGGGTGAGGCTCAGGCCTTCTTCAGGAAGAAGACGTACTTGCCGCTCTCTTCCCCCGACGACAGCAGGGCGTTGCCGGTCTGCTCGGCAAAGGCCGCCATGTCGCACACCGAGCCGGGGTCGGTGGCCAGCACGCGCAGCACCTGGCCCGGTGCCATGTCGGCCAGCGCCTTCTTCGTCTTGACGATCGGCAGCGGGCAGGCCAGGCCGGACGCGTCGAAAACCTTGTCGAAATTCATGCTCGTCTCCTGGGCGGCTGAGGCGCCTCATGCATGCTGCATTAGCGTCGCTGGGGTGATGGTGCGTCTATTCCCGCGATGGGTGATGGTTCATAGCCCATATGGGTAGTGCGGTCATCGGGTCGCTCAGGACGGCCGCCGCACGGGCGCCACCGGCTCAGTGCACCGCGCGGGTCCGGCCCTGCCAGAACGGCTCGCGCAGGAGGCGCTTGAGCAGCTTGCCGCTGGGGTTGCGTGGCAGCGCGTCGACGAAATCGACCGACTTGGGGCACTTGTAGTGCGCCAGCCGCTCGCGCATCCAGTCGATGATCTCGCGCTCGGTCACGGTGCTGCCCGGGCGGCGCACCACGCAGGCCTTGACGCTCTCGCCCCATTTTTCGTCGGGCACGCCGATCACCGCGCCGTCGGCCACGTCGGGGTGCTGCATCAGGGTGTTCTCGATCTCGGCCGGGTAGATGTTCTCCCCGCCCGAGATGATCATGTCCTTGATGCGGTCGTTGATGTAGAGGTAACCGCCCTCCAGGTAACCGCCGTCGCCGCTGCGGAACCAACCACCATTGGCGTTGCGACCCTCGGGGAAAGCCGCCGCGGTGGCCTCGGGGTTGCGCCAGTAGCCGATCATGTTGCCGCGTGACTCGATCAGCACCTCCCCGGTCTGGCCGTCGGGCAGATCCTGCAGCGTGGCGGGGTCGACCACCCGAATCCGCGCACCCGGGATCGGCCGGCCGGCCGAGCGCAGCAGCCGGGCCTTGGGGCCGCTGGTCTGGTGGTCCTCGGGCACCAGGAAGGTGGCCGAGCCGGCGATCTCGGTCAGGCCGTAGACCTGCATGAAGCCGCAGCCGAACACGTCCATCGCGTCGGTGAGCACGCGGTCGCTGATCGGCGAGCCGCCATAGGCCATCAGCTTGAGCGTGCGGTAGTCGCCCTGGCGCGCCTTGGGCGACTGCAGCATGAACAGGATCATCGCCGGCACCACGAAGGTGTGGGTGATGCCGTGCGCGCCGATCGCGGCGATGTAGGCGCCGGGGTCGAAGTCGGGGTAGGACGCGCCGGTGGCGCCGCTGTAGAGCGCAAACAGCGCCATGTTGGCGCCGGCGATGTGGAAGGTGGGCAGCGCGTTGCCGACCACGCTGTGCTCGTCGACCTTCCACACCTCGACACCCAGCTGGCAGTTGTAGGCCAGGCCGGCATGCGACAGCACCACGCCCTTGGGCAGGCCGGTGGTGCCCGACGAATACAGCTGCAGCATCGGGTCTTCGGGTCGGGCGGCCACCGGGGTGAAGCTGTCGGCGCCCGCGGCAAACCAGTCGTGGAAGCCCGGCAGCCCGTCGTGTGCGCCGTCGGTCACCACCACCTGCTGCAAGCTGGGCATGCCGGCGCGGTCGACCAGCGGCAGGAAGCCGCGGTCGGCCATCATCAGCTTGGCGCCGCCGTGGTCGACGATGTAGCGCACCTCGCCCGGGGCCAGGCGCCAGTTCACCGGCATGCACACGGCGCCCAGCTTGGCGGCGGCCACCGTCAGCAGCAGCGATTCGACATGGAACTTGGTCAGCGCGGCCACGCGGTCGCCGGCGACTATGCCCATCGCCGCCAGCGTGTTGGCGATGCGGTTGGTGCTGCGCTCGATGTCGGCATAGGTCCAGCGCTGTTCGCCGCAGCGGTAGGCCAGTGCCTGCGGCCGCGTGCGGGCCTGGTGTTGCACGATGTCGATGAAGGTCTGTCCGGCCATCGGTGGGCTCCTGGGTGCGGGGGGTCGTCGGGACGCTGCGATGGCGGGTCAGGCCCCGGCGCCTTCGATGATGGGACCGAAGCGCTCCCACTGCTTGCCGTTCCAGCGCTGCAGCTGCATCTGGCGCAGCGGGTGGTGGTTGGTCGGGCTGGTGTTGACCTTGATGCCGGGCAGCAGCATCGGGTTCTCCATCGCCTTCAGGTTGTTGACCTGGGCCATGATGTTCTGGCGGCTGAAGTTGCCGTTGCACTGCTCGAGCACGCGGTGCATCAGGATCGCCGTCATGTAGCCGTAGGCGTTGTAGCTCTCGCCGACATTGCCCTCGGGGTAGTACTTGGCCATGAAGGCCTTGTAGGCCTTCATGCCGGCATCGTCGGCCCAGGCGGTGTCGCTGGGGTCCTTGGCATAGACCGAGGTGATCACGCCGACGGCGCGCTCGGGGCCGGCCGGGTTGATGGTGGAGGTGACCGAGGCCACGCCGCTGGGCACGAAGTGCATGGCCTTCCAGCCCAGGTCGGCCGCCTTGCGGATCACCATCGCGCCGAACTTGCCGGTCACGCCCGAGATCAGCACGTCGGCGCCGGTGGCCTGCAGCTGGATCAGCTGCGAGTCGACCGTGGCATCGGTGACCTCGTACGACACCGCCTTGACCAGGCTGTCGTACTGCGCGCCCAGCACGTCGCGCGCGCCGGTGACGAAGTCGCGGCCCAGGTCGTCGTTCTGGTAGAGGATCGCGAACCTGGCCTTGGGGTTCTGCTGCTGCGCATGCTTGACGAAGATCTGCGCCTCGATGCGCGCGCTGGGCGCGAACGGGATGGTCCAGGGGTAACTCTTGTAGTCGCCCCACTTGTCGCCGTTGACCGACATGAACAGGTGCGGCACGCCCAGGCCGTTGACGTACTTGACGATGGCCGAGTTGGGCCCGGTGCCCAGCTGCGCGAACAGGAAGGCCACGTCGTCCTGCTCGATCAGGCGGCGCGTCTGCTCCAGCGTCTTGGGCGGCGCGAAGCCGTCGTCGTAGATGATGTAGTTGATCTTGCGCCCGGCGATGCCACCCTGCTCGTTGAGCATCTTGAAGTACGCCGCCTGCGCCTTGTTGATCGTGCCCAGCGCCGACACCGGGCCGCTCAGCGAGGTGGTGGTGCCGATCCTCAGCTCGGTGGCGCTGACGCCGGGTTGGCTCTGGGCGCTGGCGCCCAGCGGCAGCAGCCAGCCCGAGGACAGGGCGGCGAGCATCGTGCGGCGGTCGAGTTGGGGCATGCGTGTCTCCGGAATCGGTTGGTTTTGGTGATCGGAACCCGGCATCCATGGCGCGCACGGACACCGGGGTGCACGGCAGGCCATCGACAGCTTGTCCGCATGACAAGCTATCGCCGTTCGCGCGGGGCGTCTTGTGGAATCTGGCTGACCGCCACTCACGGCGAGACGCGGCGGCACCACAGGCGTCGGCATGCCGTGTCATGCAGGCGACGGTCGATGGCCCGGTGGGCCGAGCACCATGCACGCCGTCGGGCGCGCGCCGCGGGCCCCCAGCAGGAGCGAGACGGCATGACCCACGACATCCTCATCCGCGGCGGCACCATCGTCGACGGCAGCGGGCGCGCGCCCTTCCGCGGCGACCTGGCCATCGATGGCGGCCACATCACCGAGGTGGGTGCCGTCAGCGGCCGCGGCCGGCGCGAGATCGACGCCGAAGGCCAGGTGGTGACGCCCGGCTTCGTCGACCTGCACACCCACCTGGACGCGCAGATCGGCTGGGACCCGGACTGCACGCCCGTCAGCTGGCACGGCGTGACCACCGCGCTGATGGGCAACTGCGGCGTCACCTTCGCGCCCTGCAAGCCGGCCGACCGGCCGCTGCTGGCGGCGATGATGGAGACGGTCGAAGACATCCCGCGCGAGGCCATCCTCGGCGGCCTGCCCTGGGACTGGGAAGACTACGGCGGCTACCTCGACAGCATCGAGCGGCTGCAGCCCGGCATCAACGTCTGCGGCCTGGTGGGCCACAGCGCGCTGCGCTTCTACGTGATGGGCGAGCGCGCGGTCGAAGAACAGGCCAGCGCCGACGAACGCCAGCGCATGGCGCAGATCGCCGGCGAGGCGGTGGCGCGCGGTGCGATGGGCTGCTCGCTGAACCGCTTTGCCGCGCACAAGCTGCCCGATGGCCGCGCCATCCCCGGCACCTTCGCGGCGGTGGGCGAGTGCGTGGACATCGCCCGCGAGGTGGGCCGGCGCGGCGCGCTGATGCAGGCCGTGGGCGCCGAGTTCGCGCTGCTGCGCGCACTGGCCGACGACGGTGGCAGCCGGGTGCTGTTCAGCTACGGCGTGGGCCCCGACGGCGCGCTGGCCGGCCAGCGCCGCGCCGACCTGGAGACCCTGTGCCAGGGCCGCGACATCACCGCCGTGGCCCAGGTGCGCAGCTCGGGCTTCGTCTTCGGCCTGCAGTCGGCCATGCCCATCGCCACCCGCACGCCGGGCTGGCGCCGCCTCAAGACGCAGACGCTGGCCCAGCGGCTGGCCACCCTCGCCGACCCGGCGCAGTTCGATGCGCTGGTCGACGAAGCGCGCCACGACGGCTTCCCGACGCTGCTGGGCGCCGGCATCGACAAGGTCTACTACATGGGCGACGCGGCCACGCCCGACTACGCCGGTGGCGCCGAATGCCAGCTGCTGGCCATGGCCCAGGCCGCCGGCGAGCACTGGGCGCAGACCTTCCTGCGCCTGGCGCTGCAGACGCAGGGCCGGGCGCTGTTCACGCTGCGCATGTTCAACCCCGACATGGCCGGCCTGGCGCACCTGATCGCCAGCCGCAACGTGCTGCCCGGGCTGGGCGACGCCGGCGCCCATGTGTCGCAGGTGATGGACGCCGGCTGGGCCAGCTTCGTGCTGTCGCACTGGGTGCGCGACCAGGGCCTGTACAGCCTGGCCGAGGGCGTGCGCCGCCTCACCTCGGCACCGGCCACGGTGCTGGGCCTGAAGGACCGCGGCGTGCTGGCGGCCGGCCAGCGGGCCGACGTCAACGTGTTCGACGCCGACCGCATCGGCGAGTGCCAGCCCCAGATCGTGCACGACTTTCCGGGCGGCGCGGCGCGCTACATCCAGCGCGCCACCGGCTACAAGGCCACGCTGGTCAACGGCCGCGTCAACCTGCTCGACGGCGAACTGACCGGCGAGCGCGCCGGGCAGGTGTTGCGCCACGGACGCTGACGGCGCCATCGATGTGCGGGAATGACCGGCCTGCAGATCCACGCTACCCTGCGCGACAGGTCGCTGGCGACTGGGCAGATCCGCTCCCGTCCGTGGTTGGCCTTCTGCAGAAGACCACCATGCACCCCACTGCCCTCGTTCGCTCGTCACGCG
>JAURXG010000285.1 GCA_030654555.1 Aquabacterium sp. | reverse complement strand
CCGTGGCCTTGGGCAGGCCCAGCAGCTGCTCGACGCGGCCGAACAGCTCGCTGGCGAAGGCCACCTCGGCCGGGCCGTGCATCTTGGGCTTGACGATGTAGACCGAGCCCTTGCGCGAGTTGACGATGCCGTTGGCGCCATTTTTTTGCAGGTCATGCAGCGCGATGGTGGTGGTGACCACCGCGTCGAGCATGCCTTCGGGGATCTCCTGGCCGTCACCCCACAGCACCGCCGGGTTGCACATCAGGTGGCCCACGTTGCGCACGAACAGCAGCGAGCGGCCGTGCAGCGCCACGTCCTCGCCGTTGGCGCCGGTGTACTCGCGGTCGGGGTTGAGGCCGCGGGTGAAGGTCTTGCCGCCCTTGCTGACCTCCTCGGTCAGCGTGCCCTGCAGGATGCCCAGCCAGTTGCGGTAGGCCAGCACCTTGTCGTCGGCATCGACCACCGCCACCGAATCCTCCAGGTCGAGGATGGTCGACAGCGCCGATTCGAGCACCAGGTCGGCCACGCCAGCGGCGTCGCCCGCGCCGATGGGCGTGCTGCGGTCGATGCGGATGTCCAGGTGCAGGCCGTGGTGGGCCAGCAGCACCGACGACGGGGCGTCGGCCTCGCCCTGGAAGCCGACGAACTGCGCCGGCTTGGCCAGCCCGGTGACCTGGCCGCTCTTCTGCGTGACCAGCAGCTGGCCGGCGTCGACCTTGTAGCCGGTGGAATCGACATGCGAGCCCTGCTTCAGCGGCGCGGTGCGGTCCAGCACATGGCGGGCGTAGGCGATCACCTTGTCGCCGCGCACCGGGTTGTAGCCCGGCTTGCCGTCCACCGTGCGGGTGGCGCCATGGTCTTCAGGCAGCGCATCGGTGCCGTACAGCGCGTCGTACAGCGAGCCCCAGCGCGCGTTGGCGGCGTTCAGCGCATAACGCGCATTGGTGATGGGCACCACCAGCTGCGGGCCGGCCTGCAGCGCCAGCTCGGCGTCGACGTTCTTGGTGGTCACCTTCACCTTGGCCGGCACCGGCACCAGGTAGCCGATCTTCTCGAGGAAGGCGCGGTACTTGGCCATGTTCTTGATCGGGCCGGGGTGCTTGCCGTGCCAGGCGTCCAGCGCGCTCTGCAGGCGGTCGCGCTCGGCCAGCAGCGCGGCGTTCTTCGGTGCCAGGTCGTGCACGATGGCGTCGAAGCCGGCCCAGAAGGCCTCGGGGCTGACGCCGGTGCCGGGCAGCACCTGGTCGTTGATGAACCGGGCCAGGTTGCTGGCCACTTGCAGGCGGTGGATGGAGGTGCGTTCGGTCATGGCGGGCTCTCGCAAAAGGGATTCAAGGGGCGGGAAAGAAATCGAGCACCGCGCGCAGGCTGCTGCCGGTGCGGGTGGGGGCGGTATCGAGCCGCTCGAGCGGGCCACCGCTGCGGTTGACCCACAGCGTGGTGTAGCCGAACCAGGTGGCGCCGACGGCGTCCCAGCCGTTGCTGGAGACGAACAGGATCTTCCTGGCCGGCAGGCCCAGTGCCCGCGGGCCCAGCTGGTAGACGGCGGCATCGGTCTTGAAGCGCTGCACGGCATGCGCGCTGAGCACCGGGGCCAGCAGGTCCTGGAAGCCGGCGCTCTTGATCGCCACCGCCAGCATCTCCGGGTCGCCGTTGCTGAGGAGGCCGGCCCGCACGCCGCGGGCGGCCAGCGCCTGCAGCACCTCGCGGTTCTCGGGGAAGGCCGACAGGTGGCGGTACTCGTTCATCAGCCGGTCTTCGCCGGCGCGGTCCAGCGGCAGGCCCAGCTTGAGCGCGGCAAAGCGCAGGCCGGCGCGGGTCAGGTCCCAGAACGGGCGGTACTGCTGGCTCATCGAGCACAGCCGGGTGTAGTCGATCTGCTTGTCGCGCCACAGCAGTGCCAGCGCGTCGCCCCGGCCCGGCCACATCTGCTCGGCGGCCAGCGCGACGCTGTAGACGTCGAACAGCGTGCCGTAGGCGTCGAACAACACCGCGTCGGGGGTGGGCAGGGGGGAGGGGTCCATCGTGGAGCCGGACTGTATTACGAACCCAGCCAGCTATTAAGTACCACCGAAGTCAAGGATTCATGACGATCAGGCGCGCTATCGCCGCGATGGGTCCGGATTGATTGATGACCGATCGGTGTGTAATCTGCGGCCATGGACCGGCTAAAGCAGATCGAATCGTTCGTTTCGGTGGCCCTCAAGGGCAGCCTGACGGCGGCGGCGCAGACCGAGGGCGTGGCCCCGGCGGTGGTGGGGCGGCGCATCGACGCGCTGGAAGAGCGCCTGGGCGTCAAGCTGCTGCTGCGCACCACGCGGCGCATCACGCTGACGCACGAAGGCAGCGCCTTCCTCGAGGATTGCCAGCGCATCCTCGGCGACATCGCCAATGCCGAGGCCAGCGTGTCGGCCGGCGGCGTGAAGGCCAGCGGCTCGCTGCGCATCACCGCGCCGGCGGGCTTCGGGCGGCGACATGTGGCACCGCTGATGCCCGACTTCCTGGCGCGCCACCCCGACGTGCACCTGTCGCTGAACCTCAGCGACCGCGTGGTCGACATCGTCAACGAGGGCTTCGACTGCGCGGTGCGGGTGGGCGACATGCCCGATTCGAGCCTGATCTCGATCCGCCTGGCCGACAACCGCCGGCTGTGCGTGGCCGCGCCGGTGTACCTCAAGCGCGCCGGCGTGCCGCAGACCCCGGCCGACCTGGCGCGCCACGACTGCCTGACCTTGTCGTCGGACGCCAGCCAGACCCGCGGCTGGGCCTTCCAGGTCGATGGCACGGTGACCCATCTGCGCCCCAGCGGGCGCATCGACTGCAGCGACGGCCAGGTGCTGCACGCCTGGTGCCGGCAGGGGCTGGGCATCGCCTGGCGCAGCACCTGGGAGGTGGAGGGCGACATCGCCAGCGGCGCGCTGGTGCCGGTGCTGGAAGCCTTCGCCGCGCCGCCCAACGGCATCTACGCGGTGCTGCCGCAGCGCAAGCACCTGCCGCTGCGGGTGCGCCTGTGGATCGACTTCCTCAAGCACCACTACGGCGACGCCAGCTACTGGCGCAGCGCACCCGCGGCGCCGTAGCGCAGCCACGCCTCAAACGAACGCGCCGCCCGAAGGCGGCGCAAAGTCAGCATGCGGTGACAGAACCCAGCAGACGCCGCGGAACCGGCTCGGCCGGTCCGCTGGGGTCGCCCCCCTGGGGGGAGCGCCGAAGGCGCTTCGGGGGGGTCAGCCCTTCGCGTCGGCGACGCACTTCTTGATGAAGCTGTTCTTGGCCGCGCCCGCCAGCTTCTTCTCGGCGGCCTGCTTGTCGCACGCCTCGGCGGCCGCGCTCTTGGCCGGCGCCGCGGCCGGGCCGCCATCGGCGACGCATTTCTTCATGAAGCTGTTCTTGGCGGCGCCCGCCAGCTTCTTCTCGCCGGCCTGCTTCTCGCAAGCCGGGGCGGCCGGCGACGCGGCGACGGCATCGGCCTCGCACTTCTTCATGAAACTGGTCTTGGCGGCGCCGGCCAGCTTCTTCTCGGTGGCCTGCGCGGCGCAGTCACCGGCGGCCTGGGCCATGCCGCTGCACAGGAACAGCGCGACAACAGCGGCGGAAAGTTGCTTGATCATGGGGTGGTTCTCCTCGTCCTCGGATGGATGGTGTGGCCTTGCGAGCCGCTGCCGATTGGAGCAGAGCGCCCCAGCGCCGGCAATGCATCAACGCCCCAGGGCGTGTCACGGTGGACCGCATGCCGGTGGCAGCCCCGTGCGATGGTTGACGGTCGACGCCGTCGGGTCGCGCCCGCGGCGACCGCGCCGGTCAGAGGATGCGCCGTGGATGGGCCAGCTGCTCGTGCGCGGCATGCAGCCGGCGCACCAGCACGCGGATGAAGGCCGCGTCGAACAGGTGGCGCGTGGCCGGGCTCAGCACGTCCAGCGCCGCGGGCGTGAAGGCGATGGTGGTGGCCGGCTCGGACACGATCACGTCGGCGCCATGCACGCGCAGGTCGGGGCTGGGGGCCAGGTAGGCCATCTCGCCCACCGAGGTGCCCGTGCCCAGCTGCGCCACGCGCTGGCCGTCGCGGTACACGTCCACCCGGCCCGAGGCGATGATGTGGAAGGTATTGCCCTCCTGGCCCTTGCGGTAGAGCGCGGCGCCGTACTTGTGGCGCAGCCACTGCGCGCGGTGCACCACCTCCCACAGCTCGACGTCGCCGAAGCCGGCAAAGAACTCCAGCGTGCGCAGCAGGTTGAAGCGCTCGGAGTCCAGCACGTCCTGCAGCCGGCCCACCGGCACCTCGCCGTTGGCCACCAGCAGCGACAGTTCACGCGCGAAGTCCTCCCAGCTGGCCGGGCGCTGGTCCGGCCGCTTGGCCAGCCCCTGGCGCAGCAGCGCGTCCATGCGCGGGGGCACGCCCTCGCGCAGGCCGGTGAGCGCGGGCGCCTCGGCGTTGTAGATCTGGTGCATCAGGGCCACCTGGTTGGCGGCGTCGAAGGGCGGACGGCCCGCCACCAGGTGGTACAGCACGGCCGACAGCGAGTACATGTCGGCGCGCGTGTCCAGCGTGCTGCCGTCCAGCTGCTCGGGCGACATGTAGGCCAGCGAGCCGACCCGGAAGACCTGCGTGCGGTCGCTGGTCTGGTCGAAGACGCTGCCGAAATCGGTGATCTTGATGTCGGTGACCAGGTCGTTGTTGAGCACCGCCAGGATGTTGGCCGGCTTCACGTCGCGGTGGATCAGGCCCTGGCGCGCCACGTAGCCCAGCGCCATTGCGCACTTGAAGCCGATCTCGACCACCTGGTCCAGCGACAGCAGCGCGTCGGGCCGGCAGAAGCGCCGCAGCGTGACGCCGGCCACGTACTCCATCACCAGGTAGGGCTGGTGCGGATCGGACACCGCGTCGTAGATCTGCACCACGTTCGGGTGCTGCAGCTTGCCGGCCAGCGCGGCCTCCGCGGCGAAGAAGCGCTCGCGGTAGTGGTTCTCCACGCTCTCGCCCAGCGTGGCCACGCGCACCCGCTTGATGGCCACGTTGCGCTGGTGGAACTCGTCGACCGCCAGGAACACCTCGCTGGTGGCGCCCTCGCCCAGGCGCGACAGCACCCGGTACTTGCCGATGCGCTCGGGCAGGCCGGGGTCGGCCGCACCGGGTGCGGTGGGCCAGGAGGGATCGATGCTGGCGAAGGCGGGGCGGGCAGACATGGGTGCGTGGGGTCCACCCCCGTTGTCGGCATTTGCGGGTGCCCACTGAAGCCCGGCGGACGCGGGACCCCGAACCGTAGAATCGCCGCCCATGATCCAAGCCAAGCAGGCGTTGCTCGACGCCCTCGCCGCCGCCGTCGCGCAGATAGCGCCCGAGGCCGACTACAGCCCCGCCTTCGAGTCGCCCAAGCAGGCTGCGCATGGCGACTTCGCCATCACCGCGGCGATGCAGCTGGCGCGGGCGCAGAAGCGCAACCCGCGCGAACTGGCCACCGCGCTGATCGAGGCGCTGAACGCCCAGCCGGCGGTGGCGCGCTGGGTCAGCGCGCTGGAGATCGCCGGCCCCGGCTTCATCAACCTGCGCCTGGCCGCCGCGGCCAAGCAGGCCGTGGTGGCCGAGGTGCTGGCCGCCGGGGATGCCTTCGGCCAGCGCCCGGCGCAGGGCCGCAAGCTGATGTGCGAGTTCGTCTCGGCCAACCCCACCGGCCCGCTGCACGTGGGCCACGGCCGCCAGGGCGCGCTGGGCGACGCGATCTGC
>JAURXG010000365.1 GCA_030654555.1 Aquabacterium sp. | reverse complement strand
CGGGCGGGCTGGCGAACATCACGAACAGCCGGGCCGTGTCGGCACCGTACTGGTCGATCAGCGCCTGCGGGTCGACGCCGTTGTTCTTGGACTTGGACATGGTGCCCACGCCCTCGTAGTCGACCAGCGTGCCGTCGGCCTTCACGCGCGCCTGGCTGACCTTGCCGCTGTCGTCGCGGACGTCTTCCACCTCGTGTGGCCAGAAGTACTCGATGCCGCCCTTGTCGCCGCGCCGGCTGTAGATGTGGTTGAGCACCATGCCCTGCGTCAACAGCTTGGTGAAGGGCTCGCTGACCGTGACCAGCTTCAGGTCGCGCATCACCTTGGTCCAGAAGCGGGCGTACAGCAGGTGCAGGATGGCGTGCTCGATGCCGCCGATGTACTGGTCGACTCCGGCACCGCCGGCCGCTGAGCCGGTGGCGGGCATCCAGTAGCGCGTGCCGTCGGCCACCATCGCATCGGCGTTGCTCGGGTCGCAATAGCGCATGAAGTACCACGAGCTGTCGACGAAGGTGTCCATCGTGTCGGTCTCGCGCCGCGACGGCTTGCCGCACACCGGGCAGGCCACGTTCAGGAAGTCGGCGCGCTTGTTCAGCGGGTTGCCGCTGCCGTCGGGGATGCAGTCCTCGGGCAGCACCACCGGCAGGTCCTTCTCCGGCACCGGCACCGCGCCATGCTCGTCGCAGTGGATGATCGGGATCGGCGTGCCCCAATAGCGCTGGCGGCTGACGCCCCAGTCGCGCAGGCGCCAGGTGGTTTTCTTCTCGCCGAGGCCCTTCTCGGCCAGCAACTCGGCCACCTTCGAGACCGCCGGCTTGAAGGCCAGGCCATCGAGCACGCCCGAGTTGACGCAGCGCCCACGCTGCTTGTCGGCGTAACTCTCGGCCCAGGTCTCGGTGCTGAAGGCCTCGCCCTCGACCGCCACCACCTGCCGGATCGCCAGGCCGTACTTCCTGGCAAAGGCGAAGTCACGCTCGTCGTGCGCCGGCACGCCCATCACCGCACCGTCGCCGTAGCTCATCAGCACGTAGTTGCCGACCCAGACCTCCACCGCCGCCCCGGTCAGCGGGTGGGTCACCGTCAGGCCGGTGGGCACGCCCTTCTTCTCCTGCGTGGCCAGCTCGGCCTCGGTGCTGCCGCCCTGGGCGCATTCGGCGATGAAGGCGGCCACGGCCGGGTTGGACACGGCGGCATGCGCGGCCAGCGGGTGCTCGGGCGCCACGGCGCAGAAGGTCACGCCCATGATGGTGTCGGCGCGGGTGGTGAACACCCACATGCGGCCGTCGCCGATCGGCGCGCCCGCGGCGTCGCGGATGTCATGCGGAAAGGCGAAGCGCACGCCCTCGCTCTTGCCGATCCAGTTCTCCTGCATCAGCCGCACGCGCTCGGGCCACCCGGCCAGGTAGTTCGGGTCGTCGGGGTTGTTCACCGCCGACAGCAGTTCGTCGGCGTACTGGGTGATCTTCAGGTAGTAGCCGGGGATCTCGCGCTTCTCGATCACCGCACCGCTGCGCCAGCCGCGGCCGTCGATCACCTGCTCGTTGGCCAGCACGGTCTGGTCGATCGGGTCCCAGTTGACGACCTGGGTCTTGCGGTAGGCAATGCCTTTTTCCAGCATCTTCAGGAACAGCCACTGGTTCCACTTGTAGTACTGCGGCGTGCAGGTGGCGACTTCGCGCGACCAGTCGATCGCCAGCCCCATGGCCTGCATCTGGCCCTTCATGTGGGCGATGTTGTCGTAGGTCCACTGCGCCGGCGGCACCTTGTTTTTCAT
>JAURXG010000273.1 GCA_030654555.1 Aquabacterium sp. | reverse complement strand
AAGGCCGAGATCGAGCGCTCATCGGGCTCGTCGCGCGAGCACCGCCTGCTCGACCGCACCGCGGTCGAGGCGCTCAGCAAGTGCCCGTTCAAGCCGGGCACCGACGAGAACGGCAAGCCCGTGGGCGCGACCACCGTCGTCGACTATGTCTGGAAGACCGAGTAGTCCACCTCGGCCGCCCACCGCACCTGCATACCCCCCTGACAACACCAACGGGCCGCCTACCCGGCGCCCTCCGACCCCTGGAGTCACCATGTCCCTGATGCAAATCCTGCGCGCGCCGCTGGCCGCCGCCCTGCTGGCCGTTGCCGCCTTCGCTGCCACCGCCCCCACCCCCGCGCTGGCCCAGGCCTCGGCGCCTGCGGCCGAAGCCTCGGCCCCGGCCGTGGCCACCGCGCCGGTGGCCACCGTGGCCAAGGAAGAGGTGGCCAACCCCTACGGCCTGGAGGCGCTGTGGACGCAGGGCGACTTCGTGGCCCGCGGCACGCTGATCATCATGATCATCATGTCCATGGGCTCCTGGTACATCATCTTCACCAAGCTGTTCGAGCAGAGCAAGCTGATGAAGCAGGGCCGCGCCGTCGGCGACGGCTTCTGGAAGGCCGGCTCGATGAAGCAGGCCACCGCCACCCTGGCCGAGGGCAGCGCCTACCGCTACATCGCCGAGCAGGGCGTCAAGGCCGACGAGCACCACGAGGGCACGCTGGTCGAGAGCATCGACCGTCACACCTGGATCAGCATGAGCGTGGACCGCGCCGTGGGCAACATCCAGAGCCGCCTGCAGGACGGCCTGGCCTTCCTGGCCACCGTCGGTTCCACCGCCCCGTTCGTGGGCCTGTTCGGCACCGTCTGGGGCATCTACCACGCGCTCACGGCCATCGGCATCTCCGGCCAGGCCTCCATCGACAAGGTGGCCGGCCCGGTGGGCGAGGCGCTGATCATGACCGCCTTCGGCCTGGCCGTGGCCGTGCCCGCGGTGATGGGCTACAACTGGCTGATCCGCCGCAACAAGTCGGTGCTGGAGAACATCCGCGCCTTCTCGGGCGACGTGCACAACGTGCTGCTCTCGGTCAAGAAGTGATCGCACGGGCCGGCGCAAGCCTCCGCTGAGGCGCCGGCCGCCCCACTTCTCCCACCGCACAGGAACCCGCCATGTCCATGCAAGTCGGATCGCCCGATGGCGAAGAAGACGCAATGAATGCGGCCATCAACACCACCCCGCTGGTGGACATCATGTTGGTGCTGCTGATCATCTTCCTGATCACCACGCCGGTGATCACCCAGAGCGTGAAGCTGGAGTTGCCCAAGGAGGCCAACGTGCCCACGCAGACCAAGCCGGAGAACATCCTGCTGGCCGTGAGCAAGGATGGCGACGTCTACTGGAACACCCGGCGCATGCCCGACAACGAGGTGCTGGTGGCCGAGTTGAAGAAGCTCTCGGTGCTCGATCCGCAGCCCGAGGTGCACATCCGCGGCGACCAGGACGCGCGCTACGAGAGCGTGGGCCGCCTGGTGGTGGCCTGCCAGCGCGCGGGCATCGCCAAGGTCGGCTTCATCACCGAACCGCCCCCGAAGTAAGCAAGGAGCCCAACCATGTCAATGAACGTAGGCTCCGGTGGCGGCGAAGACGAAGCCATCATGGACATCAACACCACGCCGCTGATCGACGTGATGCTGGTGCTCATCATCATGCTGATCATCACCATCCCGATCCAGACCCACGCGGTGAAGATGAACATGCCCGTAGGCCCCAGCAGCGCGCCGCCCAAGCCGCCCGAGATCGTGCGCATCGACGTCGACTTCGACGGCACCATCGGCTGGAACGGCGTGATCGTGCCCGACCGCGCCGAGCTGGAGAACCGCCTGGCCCAGGTCGCCGCCCTGCCCGACCAGCCCGAGGTGCACCTGCGCCCCAACAAGCTCGTCAGCTACAAGGTCGTCGCCATGGTCATGGCCAGCGCCCAGCGCCTGGGCGTGACCAAGATCGGGCTCGTCGGCAACGAGCAGTTCATCAATTGAGCGCGACGACGATGAAGCAGCTTTCGATCCTGGCAGCCACGCTGCTGCTGGCGGGTGCCGCCACCCTGGTCCAGGCGCAAGCGCTGCGCCCCGAGGTGGGCAAGCCACTGCAGCAGGCCTACGACCTGATCAAGGCCGGCAAGGGCAAGGAGGCCCTGGCCAAGGTGCGTGAAGCCGACGGCGCCCCGAACAAGACCGCCGCCGAGTCGCTGCAGATCGAGCGCATGCGCGCTGCCGCTGCGCAGCGCGCCGGCGACAACGCCACCGCCGTCCAGGCGCTGGAATCGGTGTACGGCAAGGTCTCGGGTGCCGAGCAGGGCCAGATCGCCGAGCAGATCGCCGGCGCCTACGCGGCCGCGCGAGACAACGCCAAGGCCAACCAGTGGGCGCAGAAGGCGGCAGCGGCAGGCAACAACAGCGCGTCGTTGAAGCAGCTCCAGGCCTACCTGCAGGGCGCCAGTGGCGACTTCTCGGCCGTGGCCAAGGATGCGGCCGCGGCCGTGGCCGCCGCCGAACAGGCGGGCAAGCGCCCCGAAGAGGGCGACCTGCTGCGCCTGGCCGATGCGCAGTCGCGCACCGGCAACCATGGCGGCCAGGCTGCCACGCTCGAGAAGCTGCTCTACAACTACCCCAAGAAGGACTACTGGGCGATCTACCTCGCCCGCTTGCGCAGCAAGAGCGGCTTCTCCGATCGCTTCTCGCTCGACCTGATGCGCCTGAAGCTGGCCACCGGCACGCTGAGCAAGACCGACGAGTTCATGGAGATGTCGCAGCTGGCACTGCAGGCGGGTTATCCGGCCGAAGGCAAGGCCATCGTCGACAAGGGCTTTGCGGCGGGGGCATTGGGCACCGGCGCCGAAGCCGAGCGCCACAAGCGCCTGCGCGATCTGGCGATCAAGCAGGACACCGAAGGCAAGGCCTCGATCGACCAGCGCGCAGCGGCGGCGCTCGCCAACAAGGACGGCAATGACCTGGTGCAGATCGGTTACGCCTATGCCACGATGGGGCAGGCCGACAAGGGCATTGCGCTGATCGAGCAGGGCATCGCCAAGGGCAGCCTGAAGCGCCCCGAAGACGCCAAGCTGCGGCTGGGCCTGGCCCTGCTGCAGAGCGGCAAGCACAAGGCCAAGGCCGTGCAGGTGCTGCGCAGCGTGCAGGGCAACGACGGCGCCGCCGACCTCGGGCGCCTGTGGGCGCTGTACGCCCAGACGCAGGGCTGATCGGCCCTGGCCGGCCGGGCGCTGGCGCGCACCGGCCACCCCACCGCGGCAGGGTCATTCCCTGCCCTTTTTTTGCCTGCCTCCGCACCATCCTCGACCACCATGGCCCTGCCCTTCGTCCAAGCCCTGCCGCACGGCATCCACGTCATCGACACCGGCTTCCAACGGCCCTTGTTCGATGCCTCGTACCTGATCGTCGAGAACGGCCGGGCCGCCTTCGTCGACACCGGCACCAACTTCGCGGTGCCGCGCCTGCTGGCCGCGCTGGACGACCTGGGCCTGGCGCGCGACGCGGTGGACTACGTGATCCCCACCCATGTGCACCTCGACCATGCCGGTGGCGCCGGCCTGCTGATGCAGTCGCTGCCGCGCGCCACGCTGCTGGTGCATCCCCGCGGCGCGCGCCACATGATCGACCCGACGGCGCTGTACCAGGGCGCGCTGGCGGTCTACGGCCAGGCCGAGATGGACCGCGAATACGGCAGCCTGGTGCCGGTGCCCGCCGAGCGGGTGCAGAGCAGCAGCGACGGCCTGACGGTGCACCTGGCCGGCCGGCCGCTGCACTTCATCGACACCCCGGGCCATGCCCGCCACCACCACTGCCTCTGGGACGAGCGCAGCGCGGGCTGGTTCACCGGCGACACCTTCGGACTCAGCTACCGCGAATTCGACACCGCCGCCGGGCCCTGGGTGCTGCCCACCTCGACGCCGGTGCAGTTCGAACCCGGCCCGCTGCGTGAGTCGATCCAGCGCCTGCTGGCGCGCCAGCCCCGGTGCATGTACCTCACCCACTACGGCCAGGTCGGCGACGTGACCCGGCTGGCGCAACTGCTGTTCGCCCAGATCGATGACATGGTGGCGCTGGGCGAGCGCTTGCGCGACGCGCCGCAGCGCCACGACGCCCTCAAGGCGGGGCTGGCGGCGCTGGTGCGCAGCCAGCTGCAGCGCCATGGTGTCATCGAGGTCGAGGCCGGTCTGGCAGGATTGGCGCTGGACATCGAACTCAATGCCCAGGGCCTGGCGGTCTGGCTCGACCGCGACCAGCGCTGAGCCTGCTCCGCGCCGCGCCCTTCACCCCTCACGAGGACACACCCCATGCACATGCTGCACACCATGCTGCGCGTCGGCAACCTGCAACGCGCCATCGATTTCTACACCCAGGTGCTGGGCATGGACCTGCTGCGCACCACGAAGCGGCCCGAGCAGCAGTACGACCTGGCCTTCGTCGGCTATGGCGGCGGCAATCCCGGCCAGGCCGAGATCGAGCTGACCTACAACTACGGTGTCGAGCGCTACGAGACCGGCACGGCCTTCGGCCACATCGCCATCGGCGTGCCCGACGTGGCCGGCACCTGCGCGGCACTGCGCGAGAAGGCCGCGTCGCTGGGCGGCGCGATCACCCGCGAGCCTGGCCCGGTGAAGGGCGGCACGACGATGATCGCCTTCGTCACCGACCCCGACGGCTACAAGATCGAGCTGATCGAACGAAAGGGGTAAGCCCCCGAAGCGCCGCTGGCGCTCCCCCCAGGGGGGCGACCCCGGAGGCCCGGCAGAGCCGGCTCCACGGCGTCCGCTGGACGACGCTCCCCGGCCATGGCCGGCCAAGCGGTTCAACCGCGCAGGGCTTGCGCCTCGCGGGCCAGGCGGGTGATGCGCGCCCAGTCGCCCGAGGCCACCGCGTCGGCCGGCGTCAGCCACGAGCCGCCGCAGACCTTCACGTTGGACAGCGCCAGGAACTGCGGCGCCGTCTCCAGGCCGATGCCGCCGGTGGGGCAGAAGCCGATGTCGGGAAACGGCCCGCCCAGTGCCTTCAGCATGGCGATGCCGCCGGCCTGCATCGCCGGGAAGAACTTCAGGAAGCTCAGGCCATCGGCGCTGGCGGCCATCACCTCGCTGGCGGTGGCCACCCCCGGCAGCAGCGGCAGGCCGATGCGCCGGCAGGCCGCGCCGATCTCGGCGGTGTAGCCGGGGCTCACCGCAAAGCGGCTGCCGGCGTCCAGCGCGGCCTGGGCATCGGCGGCCGACCGGATGGTGCCGGCGCCCACCAGCGCCTCGGGCAGGGCCCTGGCGATGGCCTCGATGCACTGCAGCGCCACCGGCGTGCGCAGCGTCACCTCCAGCACCTTGACGCCGCCGGCCAGCAAGGCCTCGGCCAGTGGCACGGCGTCCTGCACACGCTGCAGCACGATCACGGGGATCACGGGGCCGTGGCTGGCCAGGCTGGCGGGATCGATCATGGGGTTCCTCGTCTCGGTTCGGTTCGTGGCGGGCGACGCCGGGGCAGCGTCAACTACGGGTTCACAGCCAGGTGATGGCGCCCTCTTCGGCACTGCGCACGGTGCGCCGCATGCCGCCGAACAGCTCGCGGCCCAGGCCGAAGGCATGCTCGTCGGCCTGCTCGGGCGACAGCGTGGCGTGCTCGCGTGCGGCCCATTCGGCGGCGTCGACCAAAGCGCTCAGCGTGCCGGCCTCGGCGTCCATCCGGATCATGTCGCCATCACGCAGCTTGGCCAGCGGCCCACCGGCCAGCGCCTCGGGGCTGACATGGATGGCGGCCGGCACCCGGCCCGATGCGCCGCTCATGCGGCCGTCGGTGACCAGCGCCACCCGGAAGCCCTTGCCCTGCAGCACCGCCAGCGGTGGCGTCAGCTTGTGCAGTTCGGGCATGCCGTTGGCCTGCGGGCCCTGGAAGCGCACCACCACCACCACGTCGCGGTCGAGCTCACCGGCCTGGAAGGCGCGGTGCAGCGCCTCCTGGCTGCTGAACACCCGCGCCGGCGCCTCGATCACATGGCGGTCGTCGGGCACGGCCGAGATCTTGATCACCGAGCGGCCCAGGTTGCCCGTCAGCAGCCGCAGGCCGCCGCTGGGCGAGAACGGCGCCGCCGCGGTGCGCACGATGCTGTCGTCGATCGACTCGGCAGGCAGCGTCTCCCATTCGAGCGTCCGGGACGGCTCGGCCCCTGCGGCTGCGGTTGCGCCCGTGGCCAGGCGCGGCACCTGGCCATAGGCGGCCAGGCCGCCGGCCGACACCGTGGCCACGTCGCCATGCAGGCAGCCCGCCTGCAGCAACTCGCGCAGCACCCAGCCCGGCCCGCCCGCCGCCTGGAACTGGTTCACGTCGGCGCTGCCGTTGGGGTACACGCGGGCCAGCAGCGGCACCTCGGCCGACAGCTCGGCAAAGTCGCTCCAGTCGATGGTGATGCCGGCGGCGCGCGCCACCGCCACCCAGTGGATCAGGTGGTTGGTCGAGCCGCCGGTGGCCAGCAGGGCCGCCATCGCGTTGACGATCACCCGTTCGTCCACCAGCTGGCCGATCGGCGTGTAGCGCGCACGGCGGGTGATGCCCAGCAGCGTGGCCACCGCCTCGCGCGTCAGCACCTCGCGCAGGCCGGCATGCGGGTGCACGAAGGCGGCGCCGGGCACGTGCAGGCCCATGGCCTCGAGCAGCATCTGGTTGCTGTTGGCCGTGCCGTAGAAAGTGCAGGTGCCGGCACCGTGGTAGGCGGCCTGCTCGGCGGCCAGCAGTTGTTCGCGGCCGACCAGCCCTTGGGCGAACTGCTCGCGCACCTTGCTCTTGTCGCCGTTGGACAGGCCGCTGCCCATCGGCCCGGCCGGCACGAACACGCAGGGCAGGTGGCCGAAGTGCAGCGCGCCGATCAGCAGGCCGGGCACGATCTTGTCGCACACGCCCAGCAGCAGCGCGCCGTCGAACACGTCGTGCGTCAGCGCCACCGCGGTGGCCTGGGCGATGCTGTCGCGCGAGAACAGCGACAGCTCCATGCCCGGCAGCCCCTGCGTGACCCCGTCGCACATCGCCGGCACGCCGCCCGCCACCTGCACCGTGGCGCCGTGGCGCTGCGCTTCGTCGCGGATCAGCGCCGGATAACCCTCGTAGGGCTGGTGCGCCGACAGCATGTCGTTGTAGGCCGTCACCACGGCCAGGTTGGGCGCGCGCTCGGCCACCACCCGCAGCCGCTGGTCGCCCGGCAAGGCGGCGAAGGCGTGGGCGACGTTGGCACAGCCCAAACGTTGCGCGCCGGGGGGCCGGTCCGTCAGCCGCTGCAGCCGGGCGAGGTAGGCGCTGCGCTGGGGCGCGCTGCGCTCGCGGATGCGGTGGGTCAATTCGGCGATGCGGTGCTTCATGGGCGGGCCTGGTAACTGATGGTCTGATTATCGAGTAACCTGGTTACATCGTCAATTCAATCGAAGGCCCCGCCCCGCGGCATGCCGCCACGCCGCGACGGTGCCAGGTGCCCGCTGACTCTGGCATGCTCGGCAGCATGGAGCGCCTGTCCATCCGCGACACCGCCGCCCTGCTGGCGCAGGTGCGCCAGCAATGGGGTGGGCGAAGCGACCTGTGGGTCTTCGGCTATGCCTCGCTGATCTGGCGGCCGGAGTTCGATGCGGTGGAGCACCGCCCGGCGCTGGTGCGCGGTTGGCACCGTGCCTTCCAGATGCGCTCGCGCATCAACCGCGGCACGCCCGATCAGCCCGGCCTGGTGTACGCGCTGATGTCGGGCGGCATGTGCCGCGGCATGGTCTTTCGCATCCCGCGCCAGCGCGCCCACGAGGAACTGGACCGGTTGTGGCAGCGCGAGATGCCCACCGGCGTCTACGACCCACGCTGGCTGCGCTGCCAGACGGCCGGCGGCGAGGTGATGGCGCTGGCCTTCACCCTCAGCCGGCGCAGCCCCGCCTACACCGGCCGCATCGCCGACGCCGACCTGCTGCACATCCTGCGGCAGTCCACGGGCCGCTACGGCAGCACGCTGGACTACCTGGTGCGCACCGCCGAGGCCCTGCACCAGCACCGCATGTGCGACCGGGAGAGCGCGCGGCTGGTGGCGCTGGCCCGGCGCGAGGGGCTGGTCTGACCCGAGGCGGGCAGCGCCCGTTCGGCGCGGTGCCAAGGCCCGCCTTCAGCGTGGCGTCGAGATCGGCGCGACCGGCCGCCCGTTCGACGCCTGGCGGGCGCGCACCGCCGCCAGGTCGGCAACCGTGTCCACGTCCACCAGCACGCCGGGGTCGTCGACCTCGATGCCGTGCGACGGGAAGCGGGCCATCACGCGCCGCGCACCCTCGTCGCCGCTGAGTTGCACCAACTCGGAGAACAATTCCGCGCCGAAGCCGACCGGATGGCCACGACGCCCCCGGTACTGCGCGTACACCACCGCCTGCTGGGCCAGTCCCTGGGCCACCTGCACCAGCGTGCGCGGCAGCACCAGCGGCATGTCGCCGGGCAGCACCAGCCAGCCGCCGGCCTCGGCGCGGGCCGCCACCCCCGCCGCAATCGAGTAACCCATGCCCAGCGGCCCGGCACCCGGGCTGCCCACCTCCGGCAGCACCACCACATCGCGCCGCGCCACCCAACGTGCCGCTTCAGCGGCCAGCGGCTGCGTGGTCACCACGATCACCGGCAGTCGGCTCTCGATGGCATGGCTGATGGTCTGGCCCAGCACGCTGGCGGCCCCCAGATCCTGGGCGAGTTTGTGCTGGAGGCCTGCAAAGCGGCTTCCCTGGCCGGCGGCCAGCACGACGATGACGGGTGGGGGTTTCATGGGGGGATCGCTGTGGGGCCCTTGCCGATGCTCCCGGGCGCCTCTGGTGCGCAAGCATGGCGGTCCGGGCCGTTGACCGACAGTCGGAGGTTCACTTAAGGCCAATCACTTAGGGTCCAACCACCATGCAAGCCCCGTACCCTGGCGTGACCCACGGCAAGGCGGCCGCCGCGCCGCGGCGGCATACTTAGCAAATGGACCACCGCATTGCCGATCTTCGCAAGAGTTATGAACGCGCCGAACTCGACGAGGCCGCCGCCGCCGAGCGCCCGCTGCACCAATTCGAGGCGTGGCTGCAGCAGGCCATCGACGCCCAGCTGCCCGAACCCAACGCGATGACCTTGGCCACGGTCGATGGCGAAGGCCGGCCATCGACGCGCATCGTGCTGATCAAGGGCGTGGACGAGCGCGGCCTGACCTGGTATTCCAACTTCAACAGCCGCAAAGGGCAGGAGTTGGCCGGCAACCCGATGGCCGCGCTGCAGTTCCATTGGGTCGAACTGGAGCGCGTGGTGCGCATCGAGGGCCGGGTGCACAAGGTGGACGATGCCGAGGCCGATGCGTATTTCGCGTCGCGGCCGCTCGATTCGCGCATCGGCGCCTGGGCCTCGCCGCAGAGCCAGGTGATCTCGTCGCGCGCCGTGCTGGTGGCGCAGGCGGCACGTTATGCGGCGCAGTTCGCGCTGTCGCCGCCACGGCCGCCGCATTGGGGGGGGTTCCGGCTGGTGCCCGACCGCTGGGAGTTCTGGCAGGGCCGCAAGAGCCGCCTGCACGACCGGCTGCGCTACCGCCTGGCCGACGGCCACTGGCTGCGCGAGCGCCTGGCGCCCTGAGCGCGCGGCGCCTCGCCGGCGCCAGTCAGGACTGGCGCACCCGGGCCGCGAAGGTCTTGCGGAACTTGGCCACCTTCGGTGCCACCACGTAGGCGCAGTAACCCGCCCCGGGATGGTTGGCGAAGTAGTGCTGGTGGTAGTCCTCGGCAGGCCAGTAGTTCGCTTCGGCGGCCAGTTCGGTCACCAGCCGGCCGCCCACGGTGGCATTCACCTCGGCCATCACCGCACGCGCCACCTCGGCCTGATCGGCGCTGTGCCAGTAGATGCCCGAGCGGTACTGCGTGCCCACGTCGTTGCCCTGCCGGTTCAGCGTGGTCGGATCGTGGATGACGAAAAAGATCTCCAACACCTCGCGCAGGCTCAGCAGCGCCGGATCGAACTGCACGCGCACCACCTCGGCATGGCCGGTGCTGCCCTCGCACACCTGTTCGTAGGTGGGTTGCCGCACCTGCCCGTTGCAGTAGCCCGATTGCACCGCCAGCACGCCCTGCACCTGCTCGAACACCGCCTCGGTGCACCAGAAACAACCGCCGCCCAGCGTGATGGTTTCAACGGCCATGACATCTCTCCTGATGGTTCATGGCCCATTGTGGGCCGCCAGCAAAGGCCTGGTGCGGCCTGCGCCTGTTGCCTGCAACGGCCCCAGAAACGCGAACCCCCTCAGACCTTGCAGCCTGAGGGGGCGGGTGGCCGATGGCCACCATGTGGGGATCCGGAGGAATGAAGTCCGGGGCCCCGTTTCATGCAGAGACTGCACGAAGTTTGATGCCTTCATCGAAGGCAAGGCAACCTTACTGCAACCCCCGCGGCTCGGCAAGCGAATAGTTGATACCAAGTGCTGGTCAGCGCTTCATCAGCGCATCGAACAGCCCTTGCACCCGCTGTGTCACCTCGGCCGGCATGGTGATCACGCGGCCCCATTCGCGCGCGGTCTCGCCCGGCCACTTGTTCGTGGCGTCCAGTCCCATCTTGCCGCCCAGGCCGCTGACCGGCGAGGCGAAGTCGAGGTAGTCGATCGGCGTCTGCTCGACCAGCGTGGTGTCGCGCACCGGGTCCATGCGCGTGGTGATGGCCCAGATCACGTCCTGCCAGTTGCGGATGTCGTCGTCGTCGTCGGTGACGACGATGAACTTGGTGTACATGAACTGCCGCAGGAAGCTCCACAGCCCGAACATCAGCCGCTTGGCATGGCCCGGGTAGGCCTTCTTGATCGAGATGATGGCCATGCGGTAGCTGCAGCCTTCGGGCGGCAGGTAGAAGTCGACGATCTCCGGAAACTGCTTCTGCAGGATGGGCACGAACACCTCGTTGAGTGCCACGCCCAGCACCGCCGGCTCGTCGGGCGGCTTGCCGGTGTAGGTGGAGTGGTAGACCGGGTCGCGCCGATGCGTGAGGCGGTCGATGCGGAACACCGGGAACCAGTCCTGCTCGTTGTAGTAGCCGGTGTGGTCGCCGTACGGGCCTTCCAGCGCATGCAGGTAGCCGTTGATCTCCTTGACCGGCACGCCGTGCTCGCTGCGCCCGGCAAAGCCGGCCTCGGCGGTGGGAATGTGGCCCTCGAGCACGATCTCGGCGGTGGCCGGCACCTGCAGGAAGCGCCCGGCCTCGCCGACCTCGCAGTCGAGCAGTTCGGTGGCGCTGCCGCGCAGCAGGCCGGCGAACTGGTATTCCGACAGCGTGTCGGGCACCGGCGTCACCGCGCCGAGCGTGGTGGCCGGATCGGCGCCCAAGGCCACCGCCATCGGGAACGGCCGGCCCGGGTTGGCGCGGGCGAAGTCGCGGAAGTCGAGCGCGCCGCCGCGGTGGGCCAGCCAGCGCATGATCACCTCGCGCGGGCCGATCACCTGCTGGCGGTAGATGCCGATGTTCTGCCGCAGGCGCGGCCGTTCGATGGACTGCGGACCGCGCGTGACCACCAACCCCCAGGTGATCAGCGGGCCGGCGTCGCCCGGCCAGCAGGTCTGGATCGGCCAGCGCGCCAGGTCGACCTCGTCGCCGACCAGCTGCACCTCGCGGCAGGGACCGTCGCGGCGCCGCACCGGCTTCATGTCCCACAACGCCTTGGCCATCTGCACCAGCCGGCCCGCATCCTTCAGGCCCTGCGGCGGCTCGGGCTCCTTCAGGCGCGCCAGCAGCGTGCCGATCTCGCGCAGCTGCGACACCTCGGTGGCGCCCATGCCCAGCGCCACGCGCCGCAGCGTGCCGAACAGGTTGGCCAGCACCGGCACCCGATGCCCGGTGGGCTGCTCGAACCACAGGGCCGGGCCAGCGGCGCGCAACACGCGGTCGGACAGCGCCGTCATCTCCAGCTGGGGCGACACCGGATCCGCCACACGCCGCAGTTCACCCATGCGTTCAAGTTGAGCGGCAAAGTCGCGCAGATCGCGGTATTTCATGCTTGATTTTGAATTAGAGAAGCGTTTGATATACTTGACCGGTTATTACCAGCCTTCCTAGAATCCTCAAAACCCGATCAATCAAGGGTTTACCCGCGACCGCCCTGCTGGGAAGGCATCTGGCGCGGACTCTCTCTCCTCCGCCCACTGCGTGCCGCTGTTTCAGGATGCGGCCGGTCTGGCGGCAGATTATCGGCCCCGGGTTCGGGCGGTTCCGGCTTCACCGGTGCCGCCCGAAAACGATGGCCAACAACTGGGTCTGAACATGTCAGCGATAGCAAATTTGCGCGCTGCGGGCAGCACCTGTGTCGAATCGGCGCGGGTGTTCCTGCGCGATGTGGGCGCCGGGCTGCTCGAGGTGAGCCACAACTCGTTGGCGCTGCTGGGTTTGTGCGTGGTGGGCATCGCCTTGTTCGCGGGCGGCCGCGCCGAGATGCGCACGCTGGTGGAACGGCACGCGCTCGACTGGCTGCTGGCCCGGCAGGAAGCCCGCGACCCGGCGCGCATCGAGGATGCCGAGCCCGAACCGGAGCCCGACGCGGTGGCCCGTGCCACCGCGGCCGACCCCAAGACCCTGCCGCGCCAGCAGGCCGCGGTGGCCCAGTGGCTGTCGCGCCGCTACAAGGTGGCGCCCGAGCCGGTGAGCCGCCTGGTGCAGGAAGCCTGGGCGGTGGGCCACCGCGTGGGCCTGGACCCGACGCTGATCCTCGCGATCATGGCGGTGGAATCGAGCTTCAACCCGTTTGCGCACAGCGCGGCCGGCGCGCAGGGCCTGATGCAGGTGATGAGCAAGGTGCACGACGACAAGTACGAGGCCTATGGCGGCGTGCGCGCGGCGTTCGACCCGGTGGCCAACCTGCGGGTGGGCGTGCAGGTGCTCAAGGAATGCATCGCCCGCGCCGGCGGCCTGGAAGCCGGCCTGCGCTTTTATGTCGGCGCCGCCCTCAGCGGCGAAGACGGCGGTTATGTCGGCAAGGTGCTGGCCGAGCAGGGCCACCTGCGGCAGGTGGCCGACGGCCGCAGCGTGGCCGTGAATGCCAGCAATGCGGCGCCGTCGCCCGCTCCGGCGGCCTTGCCGGCGGTGCGCAGCGCCGAGACCGCCGAGCCGGTGCCGGTGTCGGCCCCGCTGCCCGCTGCCATTCCCAGCGCGCCGAAGGTGGCCGACGAACGCGTCGCGATGATGCGCTGACGGCCTCGCGGCTGGCGCCGCACGCGGGCATCGCCGCAGCGGCTTCGCTACAATCTGCGGGTTTGCGCGACTGGCGATAGGGCCGCACGGCCCGAGGTGGACGACCACCGTGGAGCGCAGACCGGCCCGGTGACCATCGGCCGATTCAGCCGTTCGCCTGGGCAGCCCGGAGCCGGGTGTCGGGTTGCCAGCGTGTCCAGGCAATCGGGCACCGACGGGTCTACACCCTTGACAGGACTGCCCATGTTTGACCGCACCCAATCCACCGTTGCCCAAGTCGACCCCGAACTGTGGGCCACCATCCAGCTCGAGAACGCGCGCCAGGAGGCGCACATCGAGCTGATCGCCAGCGAGAACTACGCCTCGCCGGCGGTGATGCAGGCCCAGGGCTCGCAGCTGACCAACAAGTACGCCGAGGGTTACCCCGGCAAGCGCTACTACGGCGGCTGCGAGTACGTCGACGTGGTGGAACAGCTGGCCATCGACCGCCTGAAGACCCTGTTCGGCGCTGAAAACGCCAACGTGCA
>JAURXG010000258.1 GCA_030654555.1 Aquabacterium sp. | reverse complement strand
AGGGCATCCTCAAGCACTGCAGCCGTCGCGACGCGCTGGCGCTCGAGGCGGTGGAGTCGGGAGGCGTGGCGCGGCGTTTCCTCGACGGCAGCCAGCCCAGCCTGGAAGCGCAGCTGACCAACCTGGCCGACCAGATCGCCTACAACGCGCACGACATCGACGACGGCGTGCGCTCGGGGCTGATCCACTTCGAGCAACTGGGCGAGCTGGCGCTGGTGCGGCGCTACCGCGACGAGGCGCTGGCGCAATACCCGGCGCTGGCGGCGCAGCCCGGGCGGCGGCTGCTGTTCGACACCATTCGCCGCATGCTCTCGGCGCAGGTGCACGACGTGATCGACGCCACCGCATCGGCGCTGGCCGCATCGGCGCCGGCCAGCGCCGATGCGGCACGCGCGCTGCCGCGGCTGCTGCGGCATTCGGAGGCCATGCATGCCGAGATCACCGCGCTCAAGCGCTTCCTGTTCGCCGCGCTGTACCGCCATCCCCAGGTGATGCGCACCACCGAGGTGGCCCGCGCGGTGGTGCGCGAGTTGTTCGCCGCCTACGTGAACGCCCCCGGCGAGATGCCCGAGGACTACGCCGCACAGCCCGACCGCCACCGCGCGGTGGCCGACTACGTGGCCGGCATGACCGACCGCTTTGCCGCCCGCGAGCACCGGCGCCAGACCGGGCGTGATGCCTTCGGCGCGCTGGAGGGGGCATCGTCGGGCGGCGCGCCGGCCCGACCCGGCATCGGCGCCACGCCGGTCTGAACCGCATGGCCCGCCTGCCCCGCCTGGCCGTGGCCGGCGCCGCGCACCTGGTGACGCTGTACGGCCACAGCGGTTTGCCGGTGTTCGTCGACGACGAGGACCGGCGGCAGTTTCTGGCTGCCTTGCGTGAGTCGGCGCTGCAGCACCAGGTGGCCGTGCATGCCTATGTGCTGCTGGCCGACCATGTGCACCTGTTGCTGACCCCGGCCAGCGACGGCGCGCTGGGCGCGTTGATGCAGGGCCTGGGCCGGCGCTACGGCGCGGCCTTCAACCGGCGCCACGGCCGGCGCGGCACGCTGTGGGCCGGGCGGTTCCGCACTGCGGTGGTGCAACCGGGTGCGACCTTGCTGGAAGCGATGCTGTTCATCGACCAGCATGTGGTGCGCAGCGGCGTGGTGGCCTCCGCGGCCGACCATGCCTGGTGCAGCGCCGGCCATCACCTCGGGCGTCGGCGCGATCCGCTGCTCACCGAGAGCAGCGCCTGGTGGGCCCTGGGCAACACCCCGTTCGAGCGGGAAGCCGCCTACCGGGGGCTCCTGGACGAAGGATTGGCGCCGGCCCGCGTGGCCGCGCTGGCCGAGGCCGCAAGCAAGGGCTGGGCGCTCGGCGACGCGGACTTCCTGGCCGCGCTGGCGCAGCAGGTCGAGCGGCCGGTGCAGCCTCGCCCACGGGGGCGGCCGCCCAAGCCGCGCGACCGATAGGCCGCGCCGCGCCCCAGGGTACCGGGCGGCCGCGCGTGCCCCGGCGCGAGACTTGCTCGCCACACCGGCAGGTTCATCAAATTGATCTGTCCCTATTTTTTTCGCGATGCCAGTCAGAAATCCGCGTTTAATAAGTCTGACCCTATTTAATTGGACTTGAACCCCTTGCTGCACTGCAGTAAATTCCCATCCCCCGAAATGCGAAGGAGCGCGTCATGACCGTTCAACCCACTGGCATGGTTTCCACCCTGGCTGGCGGCGCTGCGGCCCAGGCCCCGGCCACGGCCGACGAGATCCACGCGCTGGCGCAGCACGGTCTGTACGACCCCGCCAACGAAAAGGACGCCTGCGGCGTGGGCTTCGTCGCCCACATCAAGGGCCAGCGCGCGCACAGCATCGTCGAGCAGGGCCTGAAGATCCTCGAGAACCTCGACCACCGGGGCGCGGTGGGGGCCGACAAGCTGATGGGTGACGGCGCCGGCATCCTGATCCAGATCCCCGACGAGTATTTCCGCGCCGAGATGGCGGCCCAGGGCGTGACGTTGCCGCCCCCGGGCGAGTACGGCGTGGGCATGATCTTCCTGCCCAAGGAGCAGGCCAGCCGCCTGGCCTGCGAGCAGGAGCTGGCGCGCGCCGTCAAGGCCGAAGGCCAGGTGCTGCTGGGCTGGCGCGACGTGCCGGTCAACCGCGACATGCCGATGAGCCCGGCGGTGCGCGAGAAGGAGCCGGTGATCCGCCAGATCTTCATCGGCCGCGGCACCGACGTGATCGTGCCCGACGCGCTGGAGCGCAAGCTCTACGTGATCCGCAAGACCGCCAGCGCGGCGATCCAGAAGCTGCAGCTCACGCACAGCCGCGAGTACTACGTGCCCAGCATGAGCTGCCGCACCATCATCTACAAGGGCCTGCTGCTGGCCGACCAGGTGGGCGTGTACTACAAGGATCTGGCCGACGAGCGCGTGGTCTCGGCGCGGGCGCTGGTGCACCAGCGTTTTTCCACCAACACCTTCCCCGAGTGGCCGCTGGCCCACCCCTACCGGATGGTGGCGCACAACGGCGAGATCAACACCGTCAAGGGCAACTTCAACTGGATGCGCGCGCGTGAGGGCGTGATGAAGAGCCCGGTGCTGGGCGACGACCTGAAGAAGCTCTACCCGATCAGCTTCGAAGGCCAGAGCGACACCGCCACCTTCGACAACGCGCTCGAGCTGCTGACCATGAGCGGCTACCCGCTGGCGCACGCCGCGATGATGATGATCCCCGAGGCCTGGGAGAACCACGAGCTGATGGACCAGCGCCGCCGCGCCTTCTACGAATACCACGCCGCGATGCTGGAGCCCTGGGACGGCCCGGCCGCGATGGTCTTCACCGACGGCAAGCAGATCGGCGCCACGCTGGACCGCAACGGCCTGCGGCCGGCGCGCTACATCGTCACCGACGACGACCTGGTGGTGATGGCCAGCGAGAGCGGCGTGCTGCCGTTCGCCGAGCGCAAGATCGTCAAGAAGTGGCGCCTGCAGCCGGGCAAGATGTTCCTGATCGACCTGGAGCAGGGCCGCATCATCGACGACGAGGAACTGAAGAACCAGTTCGCCTTCGCCAAGCCGTATCGCCAGTGGATCGAGAACGTGCGCATCCGCCTCGACTCGATCGATGTGATCGGCGACGCCCAGCCGTTCAGCGAATCGCTGCTCGACCGCCAGCAGGCCTTCGGCACCACGCAGGAGGACATCAAGTTCCTGCTCGCACCCATGGCCACCGCGGGTGAAGAAGCTATCGGCTCGATGGGCAACGACAGCCCGCTGGCCGTGCTGAGCGACAAGAACAAGCCGCTGTTCAACTACTTCAAGCAGCTGTTCGCCCAGGTGACCAACCCGCCGATCGACCCGATCCGCGAAGCCATCGTGATGAGCCTGAACAGCTTCATCGGCCCCAAGCCCAACCTGCTGGACATCAACGCGGTGAACCCGCCGATGCGCCTGGAGGTGGGCCAGCCGGTGCTCGACTTCGACGACATGGCGCGCCTGCGTGCCATCGAGAAGCACACCAACGGCAAGTTCAAGAGCTACGAGCTCGACATCACCTACCCGTTGGCCTGGGGCCGCGAGGGCGTGGAGGCCAAGCTGGCCTCGTTGTGCGCCGAGGCGGTGGACGCGATCCACGGCGGCCACAACATCCTGATCATCACCGACCGCCGCATGGACCGCGACAACGTCGCGATCCCCGCGCTGCTGGCGCTGTCGGCGGTGCACCACCACCTGGTGCGCGAGGGCCTGCGCACCACGGCCGGCTTGGTGGTTGAAACCGGCACCGC
>JAURXG010000251.1 GCA_030654555.1 Aquabacterium sp. | reverse complement strand
GGGGCATGGAGTCGCTCTCGAGCCGATCCACGAAGTACGACGCCTCGCGCAGCGCGTCGCGCGCCGGACCGTCGGCCAGGGCCGCACCGTCGGACGACAGGCCGGTGGCTGCCTCGGCGATGCGCGCAGCGGTGTTCGGATGGAGCGTCAGGGTGGCCATGGCGGGGGCATCGGATGCGGATGAATCCCATGCTAGGCCGCACCATCGGCGCCCCGGCCCCCTCAGGCGCGGGGGGCCGGGGCCGGCGCCCCCTTGGGCGCGGGGGCGCGGGGCGCCCGGTCGTGACGGTCCGCACGCGCCGACCCGGTCGGCGCCCGTGGCGGATCTGCCACACTGCCGCGCGTTGTTCGGTCATGCCCGCGTTTTCTGCAATGTTGCAGTGTGGCCAATTGCGGCACCATGCGCGCCATCCCCGGGCCGGCGGTTGCCGCCCGATGCTTCTACAGGAGAACCTCGATGTCGATCTCATTGCGCACCGGCCTGCTGGCTGCCACCACCGCCGCCTTGTCCGGCATCGCCGCGCCGGTGGCCGCCCAGACCGTGCTCACGCTCTCGTCCTGGGTGCCGCCGGCCCACACCCTGACCACCGGCCAGATCGAGTGGTGCGAGATGCTGGCCAAGAAGGCGGCCGGCAAGGTCAAGTGCAATGCGCTGCCGCGCGCGGTGACCGGCGCGCCGGGCACCTTCGACGCGGTGCGCAACGGGCTGGTCGACATCTCGTTCACGGTGCACGGCTACACGCCGGGCCGCTTCGTGATGCCGCAGATGGTCGAGTTCCCGTTCATGGGGGATTCGTCCGAGGTCACCTCGGTGGCCTTCCAGCGCATGTACGCCAAGTACCCGGCCTTCGCCGAGGAGCACAAGGGCGTCAAGGTGCTGGCGGTGTTCACCCACGGCCCCGGCATCGTCTTCAACACCAAGAAGTCGATCACCAAGGTCGATGACCTGCTGGGCATGAAGTTCCGCGTCGGCGGCGGCATGGTCAACGAGATCGCCAAGTCGCTGGGCATGAACGTCACGCTCAAGCCCGCGCCCGAGAGCTACGAACTGCTGTCCACCGGGGTGATGGACGGCACGCTGTTCCCGGCCGAGTCGGTCGAGGGCTTCAAGATCGACAAGGTGATCAAGTACGCCACCACCTTCCCGGGCGGCCTGTACAACACCAGCTTCGTCTTCATGATGAACCAGGCCAAGTACGACGCGCTGCCGGCCGACGTGAAGGCGATCGTCGACGAGATGTCGGGCGAGTTCGCCGCGCGCTTCCTGGGCCGCGGCTGGGACAAGGTCGACCGGCGCGGCATGGCCTTCATGCAGGCCGCCGGCGTCACCTTCACCAAGGCCGACGCGGCCTTCGTCAACGCGGTGAAGGCCAAGACCGCCGGTCTGGAAGACACCTGGGCCAAGGCTGCCGAGGCCAAGGGCCTGAAGAACGCCAAGCAGGTGCTGGCCGACTACCGCGCCGAGATCGCCAAGCTGCAGAAATGAGCCTCGCGCCCGGACCCGCGCCGCGGGCACCGGGTGGCTGAGGGGTTGCGCGCAGACCCGCTTCGCGGGCCGCGCCGGAGGACCTGGCTTGAAACGATGGCTTGATTTCCTGTGCGGCCTGCTGGCCGCTTTGGCGCTGTTCTCGATCATGGCGCTGACCCTGTTGGACGTGGTCGGGCGCAAGTTCTTCGACCACTCGATCACGGGCTCGCTCGAAGTGACCGAGATCCTGATGGTGGTGGTGATCTTCGCCGCGCTGCCGCTGGTCTCGCTGCATGGCGAGCATGTGGTGTTCGACTCGCTCGACCACCTGATGCCCGCGTGGCTGCGCCGGCTGCAGCAGGGCCTGGTCGACCTGCTGTGCGCCGGCGCGCTGGCGGCGCTGGCCTGGCTGATGGGCGACAAGGCCCTGCAGATGGCGAGTTATGGCGACACCACCGCCCAGCTGCAGCTGCCGATGGGGCCGTTCGTCGGCCTGATGGCCGTGCTGTGCGGCCTGACCGCGCTGGTGCACCTGCTGCTGATGCTGCAGCCCACGGCGCACCACCACATCGGCGTCGACGAGCCGGGCGCGGGGGCCACATGACCGAGGCGCTGATGGGTTTTGGCGCGGTGTTCCTGCTGGCGCTGCTGCGGGTGCCGCTGGCCTTCGCGATGGGTTTCGTCGGCTATTGCGGCCTGGGGTGGATGCGCGGCTGGGGCCCCACCGCGGCCTCGGCGGCGCAGGTGGTCTACGACACCGGTTTCGCCTATACGCTGAGCGTGGTGCCGCTGTTCATCCTGATGGGCAACTTCGTCGCCAAGGCCGGGCTGGCGCACGAGCTGTTCCGAGCGGCCTACGCCTTCATCGGCCATGTGCGCGGCGGGCTGGCCCATGCCACGGTGCTGGCCTGTGCCGGCTTCGGCGCGATCTGCGGCTCGTCCATCGCCACGGCCGCGACGATGAGCAAGGTGGCCTACCCGTCGATGAAGCGGCTGGGCTACTCGGATTACCTGGCCACCGGCGTGATCGCCGCAGGCGGCACGCTGGGCATCATGCTCCCGCCGTCGACCATCCTGGTGATCTACGGCATCGTCACCGAGACCAACATCGGCAAGCTGTTCGCGGCCGGCGTCGTGCCCGGGCTGATGACCGCGGGCTTTCTGATGGCGGGTGTGGCCTGGATCACCTGGCGTGACCCCAGCGCCGGCCCGGCCGGCGAGCGCAGCACCTGGCCCGAGCGCTGGCGCGCGGTGCGCGGCATCTGGGGCGTGCTGGTGCTGGTGGTGGTGGTGCTGGGCGGCATCTACGGCGGCGTGTTCACCGCCACCGAGGGCGCCGGCATCGGCGCGTCGGGTGCGTTCTTCTTCGCGCTGGCCCGCGGCGCGCTGCCGCCCAAGGTGCTGCTGCAGGTGCTGGTGGAGTCGGCCCGCACCACCGCGATGCTGTTCACCATCCTGATCGCCGCGATGATGTTCAGCAACTTCATCAACTACACCACGATGCCGGGCGACCTGCGCGACTGGATCCTGCACCTGGGCCTGTCGCCGGTGATGGTGGTGGGCGCGATGATGCTGATCTACGTGCTGCTGGGCACCATCATGGAAGAGCTGTCGATGGTGCTGCTCACCATCCCGGTGTTCTTCCCCATCGTCACGCAACTGGGCTTCGATCCGGTGTGGTTCGGCGTGATGATCGTCTTCGTGGTGCAGATCGGCCTGATCTCGCCGCCGGTGGGCATGAACCTGTTCGTGCTGAACGCGCTGCTCGACGGCGTCTCGCTCAAGCAGATCTTCCGGGGCGTGTGGCTGTTCGTGCTGATGCTGGTGCTGGCGCTGGTGGTGGTGCTGGAGCTGCCCGCCATCGCGCTGTGGCTGCCCGGCTTCATGAACTGACGGCGCGCTGGCGCAGCGTGGCGCGGCGCCGGGCCGCCTGCCACAAGCGCCAGCCCAGCAGCACCGCCACGATCACCGCGTAGATCGACCATTCGCCGAAGTCGTTCTTGCCCGCACGCATCCAGAAGTAGTGCAGCAGGCCCAGCAGCACGATGGCGTACACGCTCTGGTGCAGCGCCTTCCAGCGCGCTGCGCCCAGCGCCTTGATCGCGCGGTTGAACGAGGTGGCGGCCAGCGGCGCCATCAGCAGCAGGGCCAGCGAGCCGACCAGCACGAACGGGCGCTTGGGGATGTCGCGGACGATGGCCGCCAGGTCCAGCCCCATGTCCAGCCACGCATAGCAGAGGAAGTGCAGCACGCCGTAGAAGAAGGCGAAGTTGCCCAGCATGCGGCGCCAGCGCGCCAGCGCGCTCCAGCCCGTCCACTCGCGCAGCGGCGTGACGGCCAGCGTCAGGCAGAGAAAACGCAGCACCCAGTCGCCGGTGCCACGGATCAGCGCCTCGGCCGGGTTGGCGCCCAGCGTATTGGCCAGCGCGCCCCACAGCAGGTGGGCGAAGGGCCCCAGCGCCAGCGCAAACAGCAAGGGCTTGGCCGCCGGGTGCAGCAGCAGCTTGTTCATCGTGGGGTGGGTCGACGCCGGCGCGCGGCGCCTGGCGTCAGAAGTTCTTGACCAGGTCCAGGCCGGTATACATCGATGCCACCTGGGCCTCGTAGCCGTTGAACATCAGCGTGGCGCGCTTCTTGGCAAAGATGCCGTCCTCGCCGATGCGGCGCTCGGTGGCCTGGCTCCAGCGCGGGTGGTCGACCTTCGGATTGACGTTGCTGTAGAAGCCGTACTCCTGCGCCGCGGCCTTGACCCAGGCGGTCTTGGGCTGCTGCTCGACGAAGCGGATCTTGACGATGGACTTGGCCGACTTGAAGCCGTATTTCCACGGCACCATCAGCCGCACCGGCGCGCCGTTCTGGTTGGGCAGCACCTCGCCATACATGCCGAAGGCCAGCAGCGTGAGCGGGTGCATCGCCTCGTCGATGCGCAGGCCTTCGACATAGGGCCACTCCAGCACCCGCGAGCCGACGAAGGGCATGGTCTTGGGATCGGCCAGGGTGTGGAACTCGACGTACTTGGCGTTGCCGGTGGGCTCGACCTGCTTGATCAGCTCGGCCAGCGAGAAGCCCACCCAGGGGATCACCATCGACCAGCCTTCGACGCAGCGCAGGCGGTAGATGCGGTCTTCCATCGGCGACAGTTTCAGCAGGTCGTCGATGCCAAAGACCCGGGGCTTGTTGACCGCGCCCTCGACCGCCACCGTCCACGGCCGGGTCTTCAGCGTGTGCGCGTTGCGTGCCGGATCTGCCTTGTCGGTGCCGAACTCGTAGAAGTTGTTGTAGCTGGTGGCATCTGTACGCGGCGTGAGCTTGTCCATCACCAGCGCGCCGGCCACCGCGCTCTTGCCGCCGGGCAGCGGCGCGCCCTTGGCGGCGCCTTGCGCCAGTGCCTCGCGTCCCGCCCAGCTGGCCAGGCCGGTGCCCAGGGCCCCGGCCGCCAGCTGCTGCAGCCAGCGCCGCCGCCCTTCGTAGACGGCGCGCGGCGTGATCTCGGAGGGGATGGCGTGGTCGAAACCGCGGTCGGCGCGTGGGGTCATGGGGATCTCCTGGAAGGCATGCGGCTGCGAGCCGCCAGCCTCCACCTTACGTTGGCGGACGCGGATTGGTTACAGCAGGGGCATCGTGCGCGCCAGCGCCTGTTCAGAGTTCACCGTAGCTGTGCAGGCCCGACAGGAACATGTTGACGCCCAGGAAGGCGAAGGTGGTGACCACCAGCCCGCCCAGCGCCCACCAGGCCGACACGCTGCCGCGCAGGCCCTTCATCAGCCGCATGTGCAGCCAGGCGGCGTAGTTGAGCCAGACGATCAGCGCCCAGGTCTCCTTCGGGTCCCAGCTCCAGTAGCCGCCCCAGGCCTCGGCGGCCCAGAAGGCGCCCAGGATGGTGGCGATGGTGAAGAAGGCGAAGCCCACCGCGATGGCCTTGTACATCAGGTCGTCCAGCACCTCGGGCGGCGGCAGGCGCGCGGCGATGCGCCGCCGGCCGGCCAGGATGGCGCCGACGATCAGCAGGCTCAGGCCGAAGTACACCGCCCAGTAGCTGGCCGAGGTGCTGAGTTGGGCGGTGCGGAAGACGATGGGCTCGAAGCACAGCACCAGGCCCAGCAGGCCCAGCGGCGCGAGCTTGGTCCAGCGGGTCTCTTCGGCCTGGCGCTGGATCAGGTAGGCAAACGCCACCATCGCCGCCAGTGCGAAGGTGCCGTAGCCGATGAAGTTGGCCGGCACGTGCAGCTTCATCCACCAGCTCTGCAGGGCCGGCACCAGCGGCTGGATCTGCGAGGCCTCGCGTGCCACCGTGTACCAGACCAGGAAGCCCACCGCCGCGCTGACGATCAGCATCACGAAGGCGCCCAGCGCCTTGGTGCGGTAGTGCTGCTCGAAGTACAGGTAGAACAGCGCCGTCATCCAGCAGAACATGACGAACACTTCGTACAGGTTGCTGACCGGGATGTGGCCGATGTCGGGGCCGATCTGGTGGCTCTCGAACCAGCGCACCAGGGTGCCGGTCAGCGCCATGAACACACCGGCCCAGGCCAGGCGCGAGCCCAGCGTCAGCGCGGTGTTGTCGTTGCCGTTGCGCCCGGCCGTGCCGACCTTGGCGAACAGACCGATCCAGTACAGCACCGTGCTCATGAAGAACAGCACCGCCATCCACAGGATCGCGCTCTGACTGGAGATGAAGTACTTCAGCAGGAAGACGTTGTCGGCCTGCGCCAGGTCGGCGCCGAAGGCATCGGGCGTGCGCTGGTACATCGCGATGGCGCCCAGCGTGGCCACGCCCACGCCCAGGCTCAAGGCCCGCAGCGGGCCCCAGAACCAGCCCAGCGCCACCAGCGCGGGCACGCTGCCCAGCAGGATGGCCTGCTCGTAGCCGTCCATCGACGCGTGGTAGCGCTGGAAGGCATAGCCCGCACCCAGCAGCACCGCCAGCGCGAAGATCCAGTCGAAGGCGCTGCGGCGCGCCAGCCGGCCGCCGAGGCCGGAGCGGCCCATCACCAGGGTCTTGGGGGCGGTGGTGGTGTTCATGGTGAGGCTTTCGGGGGCGGGGCCAGCAGGGCGGCCTTGAGCTGGTCGAACTCGGCGTCGATATCCAGCGTGCGGCGGGTGGTGGACAGGGCGGCCTGCAGTTTGGTTCCGCCGTCGTCCGCAGGCACCAGCCAGATCCACAACCGGCGCTCGCGGATGTAGAGCATCGTGAAGACGCCGATGATCAGCAGCACCGCGCCCAGGTAGACCAGCTTCTTGCCCGGCGCGCGCGCCAGCTGGAAGACGCTGGCCTGCACCTGGGTGAAGTCGCTGAGCTGCAGCATCACCGGCGCCGGGTAGAAGGCGGCGTCCGACAGCGACAGCACCGCCTGCGTCATGAAGCGCTGGGTGTCGTCGCCGGTGGTCAGCGGGGCCAGGCCATCGCGTGCGCGCGCCAGCTGGTTCAGCTCGAACAGCGTGCCGTTGGTGATGCGCAGCAGCACCTCGGCGATGCGGCTGCGCTCGGACTCGGGCACGTTGGTCTCGACGAACTGGGCCAGCGCCTGCAGCCCGCCGGGCGCGGCATCGGCGGCGGCGGCGCCGCCGGGCTTGGCAGCCTCGGTGCCGGCAAACAGCCCCAGCGCACGCTGGGCCGTCAGGCGCAGCTGCTCGGCCATCTCGGGCTTGTCCGCGGGGGTGGACTGGGCCGCGTAGCGGCGCACCGCCTGGTCGCGCAGGGCGCCGTCCTTCAGCGCGGCGTGCAGGCGCTGCCAGCCGCCGATGCCACCGGCCTCGTCCACGGGGATGCGCAGGTAGCGGAAGGGCTCGGCCGGCGTGCCGCGCACACCGGCCAGGAACACCCGCTGGCCGTCCAGCTCGACCGGCAGCATGTAGTTGTTGAACTCGCGCGCCTGGCCGCTGGCGTCGCGCAGCTTGTAGCTGACCGACGGGCCGACGTTGCGCAGCTGCTGGCCGTCGCCGCCCTTGGCGCCCGAGCCCAGGTGCTTGTTCAGCGAACTCGTCAGGTCGACCTTGCGCACGTCGGTGGCGCTGCTGCCGGCCGCGTCTTGGCCGGCCAGGTTCTCGACGTTGATCACCCGCAGGCCCGCGAACTCGAGGGTCAGCTTCTGCGCGCCGGTCGCGCCCTGCAGCGTGGTGCTGCCGCCCACGGTGCCCTCGATGTCGAAGGCCTGGCCGCCGGCGGTCATCGGCAGGGCACGCAGCTTGAGCCGGCTGCCGCCGTCGTCGAAGCTGCTCTGGTAGATGGCGATGCCGCGGTGGAAGACCGGCTCGTTGACCTTGACGGTGGCGGCGGTGGCGACACCGGTCTCGCGGTCGTGGATCACGATCTGGCTGGCGAACAGCTTGGGCATGCCGGTGTCGTAGTACTCGACGATGAACTTCTTCAACGCCACGTCGAAGGGCAGGTCCTGCAGCAGCACGCCGTCGCTCATGCTGAGCACCGCCACGCCGGTGCGGCCGCCCTCGGGCACCAGCAGGTTGCCGCGGAAGGTGGGGTTGCGCTCCGACAAGCGGTGCTTGGCCGGCACGTCGCCGACCAGGCCGCTGCCGTCATAGGGCGTCTTGCCCAGCAGCAGCATCTGCGCGCGCACCACCAGGTCGCCGTCGAACAGCCCGCCCAGGCAGATCAGCACGATCGACGAATGCGCCGCCAGGTAGCCGATCTTGTTGGCCATGCCCCTGCGCGCGGCCACCATCGTGCCGTGCTCGCGCACCTGGGCGCGCGCCTGCCAGCCCTGGGCGGTCAGCAGCGCATTGATGCGGGTCAGCGTGGCCTCGGGCGGTAACGCCAGCGTGCCTTCGGCCTTGTGGTGGAAGGCCTTGAGCGACGACTCGCGGATGCCCTCCTTGTAGCTGCGCAGCTCGGCCAGGATCTTGGGCGTGTTGCGCGCGATGCACAGGCTGGTGGAGGTGACCAGGAAGGCCAGGATCAGCAGGAACCACCAGGCGCTGTAGACGGTGTAGAGCCCGACATGGTCGAACACCTCGGCCCAGAACGGCCCGAACTGGTTGACGTAGTTGTTGTATGGCTCGTGCTGCTTGATCACCGTGCCGATGATCGAGGCGATGCAGATCAGCGTGAGCAGCGATATCGCGAAGCGCATCGACGACAGCAGCTCGACCGCATCGCGGAAAGCGCGAGAGCCACTGCGCGGCGCCAGGCCGGAGGTGGACAGGGACATGGCAGGGATTATCCGGGGTCAAGACGCCCACAACGCAAAAGGCCGGTCAACGACCGGCCCCTGGCAGCAGGCGAAGTCGCCTGGGTTTGGCTTAGCGCAAACCGGCGATGTAGTCGCTGACGGCCTTGATTTCCTTGTCGCTCATGCGCGCGGCGATGGCGGTCATCTGCACCGAGTTGGCACGCGCGCCCGAGCGGAAGGCCACCAGCTGGGCTTCGGTGTAGTCACCATGCTGGCCGCCCACGCGCGGGTACTGCGCTGGGATGCCGGCACCGGTGGGGCTGTGGCAGCCGGCGCAGGCGGGCACCTGCTTGGCCATGATGCCGCCGCGGTAGATCTTCTCGCCCAGCACCACCAGGTCCTTGTTCTTGGCCGCGCCTTCCTTGGCCTTCTTGCTGCTGTAGAAGGCGGCGACGTTCTTCATGTCCTCGTCGGTCAGCGCCGCGGACATGCCGCTCATGATCGGGTTGGCGCGCTTGCCGGCCTTGAACTCGGCCAGCTGCTTGACCAGGTACTCGGCATGCTGGCCCTGCAGGATCGGGTTGGCCGGGGTGCCGCGCGTGCCGTCGAAGGTGTGGCAGGCTGCGCACACCTGGGTGGCCTTTTCCTGGCCCTTGGCCAGGTCGGGCTTGGCCGGGGCCTTGGTTTCGGCGGCGACGGCCGACAGGCTGATCAGGGCAGACAGCGACAGGGCGAGCAGCGACTTCATGTCGTGGAACCTTGGAATGGACGGTGGCCTGGCGGGGTGCCGACGACCGGTTGGAGGGGGTGAACGGTGGGCCTGGACGGAGCCCCGATCCGGGGCCCCATTCGGATAAACCCACAGATTTTACAATGCTCCATGACCACCAGCGCCAACGCCCGGAGCACCGACTCCGATATCCCCAGTGATCCCGCCGTGCGCGAGGCCCTGGCCTGGACGCAAAGCGCCCGATTCCTGACCACGGCCAGCCTGCTCACGCAGCTGCCGCCACCCACCTTGCCCGAGGTGGCGTTCGTCGGCCGCAGCAATGCGGGCAAGTCCACCGCCATCAACACGCTGGCCCAGCACCGGCGGCTGGCGTTCGCCTCCAAGACGCCAGGGCGCACCCAGCACATCAACCTGTTCGAGCTGGGCCCGGCCGATGCGCCCGACGCCCGCTGGGCCGACCTGCCGGGCTACGGTTATGCCGCGGTGGCGCGCGGTGCCAAGCTGCGCTGGCAGCAGGTGATGGCCGACTACCTGGCCCACCGCCATGCGCTGGCCGGCATCGTGATGATGGTCGACAGCCGGCATGGCTTCACCCCGCTGGACAAGCAGCTGCTGGACTTCGTCTCGCAGCGCGTGGGCATCGGCGAGGTGAAGCTGCTGGTGCTGCTGACCAAGGCCGACAAGCTCAGCCGCAACGAGGCCGCGCGCTCGCTGGCCACGGCGCAGAAGGTGCTGGGCGAGTTGGCCACCGACAGCGCCGACATCAGCGTGGCGCTGTTCTCGGCGCTGTCGCGGCAGGGGCTGGGCGACGCGGCACTGGTGCTGCGCACCTGGCTGCCCAAGGCCACGGCGCCGACCGAGGCCACGAGCCTGCCCGTCCTGCCCGATGCGCCCGCCGGCCCTGCCGCCCCTGCCACCCCTGCCACCCCCGAGTCCGGAGAGTCCGCATGACGATGATCACCCTGTTCGACCAGGCGCTGCCGCAGGGCGGCACGCTGGCCTGCCGCGCCGCCGGTCCGGTCGACGCGCCGCAGCGCGCGCTGTTCCTGCACGGCTTTCCCGAGGCCGCGTTTGTCTGGGACGAGGTGATGGCCGCGCTGGCGCCGGGGGTGCGCTGCGTGGCGCCCAACCTGCGCGGTTATGGCGGCAGCAGCGCGCCCACCGATCCCACCGCCTACCACGCCAAGCACCTGGCGGCCGACCTGTCGGCGATGGTCGATGCCACCGCCGGCCCCGGCCAGGCCATCGACCTGCTGGTGGCGCACGACTGGGGCGGCGGCCTGGCCTGGACCTTCGCCGCGCTGATGCCGCAGCGGGTCAAGCGGCTGGTGATCATCAACGCGCCGCACCCCGGCACCTTCCTCCGCGAGCTGCGCGACAACCCGGCGCAGCAGGCGGCCAGCGCCTACATGCTCGAGCTGGTGCAGCCCGATGCGGCGCAGCGCCTGGCGGCCGACGACTTCGCGCGGCTGTTCGGCCTGCTCACCCGCTTCGGCCCGGCCGAGTGGCTGACGCCGGCGCTGCGCCAGCAGTACCGCGAGGTCTGGCAGCGTGGGCTGGACCCGGCGCTCAACTACTACCGCGGCACGCCGCTGCGTCCGCCCAGCGGCCCGGGCGACGACGCGCTGCGCCAGCTGGTGCTGCCGCCGGCGGTGCTGAACGTGCGGGTGCCCACCACGGTGCTGTGGGGCGAGGCCGACCATGCCCTGCTGCCGGCCCTGCTGGACGGCCTGGAGGCCTGGGTGCCTGGCGTGCGCATCCACCGGCGCCCGGGCGCCAGCCACTGGATCGTGCACGAGCAGCCCGCCTGGGTGATCGAACGGTTGCGCGAGGTGCTGGCCGGCTGAGCCGGCGCGAGACGCAGCGGCGCGGGCCGAGCGCCGGGCCGCTCCCAAGCCGGCCCGCGATCCGCTTGGGGGATCGCCCGAGGTCATCCTCGGGCGAGGGGCGTCAGGTCAGGGCCTGCCGATGAACAGGGCCAGCCCGGCCTGTCCGCGTGGTGCCCAGGTCAGCCCGAAGTAGAGCGGGCCGATGCCGGTGTCGGCACCCAGGAACACGCTCATGCCGGTGCGCAGGTCGCGCAGCGACACCTGGTTGCGCTGCGCCCAGGCGTTGCCGGCCTCCAGCGTGCCGCCGACGAAGAAGCCGCGTGTCAGCGTGGGCGTCTGGCTCAGCCGCCGGTACCAGCCCAGGCGCAGCAGCAGCGCGTGGTTGCCCAGCAGCTGGCCGCTCTGGTAACCCGACAGGCGGTGGAAGCCGCCCAGGCTGTAGCGTGCCACCGCGGTGTCGCGCTGCTCGGCGGTCTGCGCCAGCGCATGCAGCTCCAGCGTGTGCACGCCGAAGCTCTTGACCACCGTGCCCTCGGCCTCCACACGGTAGAAGCTGCCGCTGAGATCGCCCGTGCGCCGGCCCACCCAGGCCTCGAGCGTGCCGCGGTAGCCCGACTGCGGAAAGACCGCGAAGTCGAGCTGGTCGACCACGGCGCGGGCGCGCGCCGCGTCCTCGATCCAGCGCACCCGGGTGGTGTCGACGGGGCCGACGGCCGCCGACACCAGCAGCGGCGTGGCGCGCAGCACCAGCCGCGACCAGCCCAGGCGCAACTCGCCGAACTCGCCCCAGGGCTGGCCGATGTCCAGCCCGACGCTGGCGATGTTGCGCTTGAAGGTGGCCAGTTCGTCGCCGTCGGCGCTGTAGGCCAGCAGGCGCCGCCGCTCCAGGCCGGCCTGTGCCGCCACGAACCAGTCGTTGGCGCGTGAGTCGGTCCAGTTCAGCGGGTGGTACAGCTCGGTGAACAGCCGCGGCACCTCGCCGATCTGCAGCCGGTTGCGCCATTCGGTGCCGTTGGGGGTGAGCCAGTGGCGGTTGTGGCTGAGCTTGAGGTTGAAGGCGCTGCGGCCGCTGAAGTCGGTGCTGAGGTCGAGCCCGGCATGCAGGTAGTTCGGGCCCCAGGGCTTGTCCTCCAGGTCGAAGACCAGCGCATCGCCCTCGCCGGGCCGGGGGCCACGCACCAGCTGGTAGTCGGCCCGGGTGTAGTCGCCGCCGGCGGCCAGGCGGCGTGCATCGCGCTCGGCCTTGGCGGGCTCGAAACGCTCACCTGGCTTGGTTTCCAGCATCGCCATCAGGCGATCGGGGTTGGTGACGGTGGTGCCCTCGATGCGCACGGCCGCCAGCCGGGTGGGGGCCTGCGACGGGCTGGCATGCGCCGTGCGCCAGGCGGCGTAGGTGGGCGCGTCCACGGCCAGCGTGGCCAGCCGGTCGCTGCGTCCGCGCGCCCCCGCCTCGCCGAGCGCGAAGAAGGTGACCGCGCGCTCGAAATCGCCGGACGTCAGCACGCCCAGCGACGGCGCGATCAGCACATCGCCCGCCTTCAGCGTGGCCAGGCTGCGCTGCACGTTCTGCTCGGTGAGGATGTTGATCATCTGCGCGGTCAGCCCCACCGCCGAGCTCAGCGTCTCGCGCCCGCCGGGCGGCGTGCCGATGTTGACGGCGATCACCACGTCGGCGCCCAGCGCGCGCGCCACGTCGATCGGCAGGTTGTTGACCAGGCCGCCGTCGCCCAGCACGCGGCCGTCCAGCTCGGTGGGCGAGAACACGCCCGGCACGCTCATGCTCGAGCGCAGGGCCAGCGCCAGGTCGCCCTGGTCCAGCACCACCGCGGCGCCGCTCTCCATGTCGGTGGCCACGGCGCGGAACGGGATCGGCAGGCGATCGAAGCGGTCGACGTCACGCACCGGCAGCGTGTAGCGCCGCAGCAGCGACTCGAGCCCGCGGCTGGAGACGGCGCTGCGCGGCGCCCGCAGCTCGCCATCGCGCCAGCCCAGCTCGACCAGCGGCGAGATCTCGAAGTCTTCTTCCTTGCGGCGCTGCGACAGCTGCTGGCGTGCCACGCGGCTGGTGAACACCTCGTCCCAGCGCACCGCCTTCAGCTCACGCTCCAGCTCGGCCGCGCGCATGCCGCTGGCGTACAGCCCGCCGACGATGGCGCCAATCGAGGTGCCGGTGATCACGTCGATCGGCACCTGCAGCTCTTCCAGCACCTTGAGCACGCCCACATGGGCCAGCCCGCGCGCGCCGCCGCCCGAGAGCACCAGGCCGATGCGGGGACGCCCCGCGGTCGCCGCCGGTCCGCCAGCCTCGGCCGCCGGGCTGGCGGGCGGTGTGGCGG
>JAURXG010000250.1 GCA_030654555.1 Aquabacterium sp. | reverse complement strand
CCGAGGCCGGCATGGCCTTGTGCGCCGCGCCGGGCTTGATGGTCTCGGCGCAGCGGTTGGCCACCGCGCGGCCGAACACCACCAGGTCGAGCAGCGAGTTCGAGCCCAGGCGGTTGGCGCCGTGCACGGAGACGCAAGCCGCTTCGCCGATGGCGTAAAGGCCCGGCACCACCGAATCGGGGTTGCCGTTCTTCAGCGTCACCACTTCACCGTGGTAGTTGGTCTGCAGGCCGCCCATGTTGTAGTGCACCGTCGGCAGCACCGGGATCGGCTGCTTGGTGACGTCCACGCCGGCGAAGATCTTCGCGGTCTCGGCGATGCCCGGCAGCTTCTCGTGGATGTCGGCCGGGTTGAGGTGGGTCAGGTCGAGGTGGATGTGGTCCTTCTTCGGGCCCACGCCGCGGCCTTCGCGGATCTCGATGGTCATCGAGCGCGACACCACGTCGCGCGATGCCAGGTCCTTGGCGTTGGGCGCGTAGCGCTCCATGAAGCGCTCGCCGGCGGAGTTGCGCAGGATGCCGCCTTCGCCGCGCACGCCCTCGGTGATCAGGCAGCCGGCACCGTAGACGCCGGTGGGATGGAACTGCACGAACTCCATGTCCTGCAGCGGCAGGCCGGCGCGCAACGCCATGCCGCCGCCGTCGCCGGTGCAGGTGTGGGCCGAGGTGGCGCTGAAGTAGGCGCGGCCGTAGCCGCCCGTGGCCAGCACGGTGCCCTGGGCGCGGAACAGGTGCAGCTCGCCGGTGGCCATGTCGAGCGCCAGGACGCCGCGGCAGGCGCCCTCCTCGTCCATGATCAGGTCGAGCGCGAAGTATTCGATGAAGAACTCGGCCTGGTGCGCCAGCGACTGCTGGTACAGCGTGTGCAGGATGGCGTGGCCGGTGCGGTCGGCGGCGGCGCAGGTGCGCTGGGCGGTGCCCTGGCCGTAGTGCGTGGTCATGCCGCCGAAGGGCCGCTGGTAGATCTTGCCGTCCTCGGTGCGCGAGAACGGCACGCCCTGGTGCTCGAGTTCGATGATGGCCGGGATGGCTTCGCGGCACATGTACTCGATCGCGTCCTGGTCACCCAGCCAATCCGAGCCCTTGATGGTGTCGTAGAAGTGGAAGCGCCAGTCGTCCTCGCCCATGTTGCCCAGCGCGGCGGAGATGCCGCCCTGCGCCGCCACGGTGTGCGAACGGGTCGGGAAGACCTTGCTGATGCAGGCGGTCTTGAGGCCCTTCTGGGCCAGGCCGAAGGTGGCGCGGAGGCCGGCACCGCCGGCGCCGACGACAACCATGTCGTAGGTGTGCTCGTGGATCTTGTAGGCGGACGTCATGGCGGCCTCAGGCGGTAAAGACGATGCGGCCGATGGCCAGCAGGGCGGCGATGGCCGCCAGCGCGAAGATGAACTTGATGGCGACCTGCAGCGCGATTTCAGTCGCGCCGTGGATGTAGTCCTCGACCACCACCTGCAGGCCCAGTCGGGCATGCCAGAACAGCGACAGCACGAAGGCCGTCAGCAGCACGGCCGACACCGGCTGCGCAATGGCGCCGCGCACGGCGTCCTGGGTGGCGCCGAGCAGCCCCACCGCGAAGAAGACGAACCACGGGGTCAGCAGCGCGAGCGCGATGGCGGTGAGGCGCTGGTTCCACCAGTGCCCGGTGCCGTCCTTGGCCGAACCCAGGCCCTTGGCGCGGGAAAGCGGGTTGACGAGGCTCATGCCACACCTCCCAGAGCGAACCACCACATCACCGCGGTCAGCACCACCGACAGCGCCAGCACGGCGTAGCCGCTGGCGTAGGCCGTTGGAAGGTCATAACCGCGGCCCGAATCCCAGAACAGGTGCCGGATGCCGTTGAGGAAGTGGTAGACCAGGCAGGCCGAGAACCCGAACAGCGCGACCTTGCCGGGCAGCGACGCCAGGCAGGCGGCGAAGGTGTCGTAGGCCTGCGGGCTTCCCGCCGCCGCCACCAGCCAGGCCGCCAGCACCAGCGCCCCCACCGCCAGCGCCACGCCGGTGGCGCGGTGCAGGATGGACATCATGCTGGTGAGCTGCGGCCGGTAGTACGGGCCGATCATGAAGGGTGAAAGCGGTCGTTTCGGCGTCGCCATGGGCTGCGCTCTTCTCGTGGTGAAGTGGGGAGTGTGGGGCCGGCGATGTGTTCGCGGCGTCAGAAATCTATGCAGCGACCGTTCTTTTCCCAGTCGCCGTAGCGCGTGGGGTCCGGGCCGTCCCGTCCGCCGTATTCAACCGCAGGCGCGGCCGCCGGCTCGCCGGCAGGGTCGGGACGACGCGGGGAAGGCTCGGTGTCAGGCGCTGTATCGCCTATGATTCGGGGCTCGTTGGCCATGCCCA
>JAURXG010000239.1 GCA_030654555.1 Aquabacterium sp. | reverse complement strand
ATGCCCTTGATGACCTCGGTGTTGTAGAGCACGCCGTCATAGGTGCTCTGGGTCAGCGTCATCACGCGCGGGCGCACGGTCTTGGGGTCGACGCCTTCGAGCAGCGGGTTCTTGGCGATCTTGCGCTCGATCGCCTCGCGGCTGAATTCACTCTGCGGGATCGGTCCGATGATGCCGTAGTGGTTGCGCGTGGGCGTCATGAACACCGGCACCGCGCCGGTCATGATGATGCTGTGCAGGATGCTCTTGTGGCAGTTGCGGTCGACCACCACCACGTCGCCCGGCGCCACCGTGTGGTGCCACACCATCTTGTTGCTGGTGCTGGTGCCGTTGGTGACGAAGAAGCAGTGGTCGGCGTTGAAGATGCGCGCGGCGTTCTTCTCGCTGGCGGCCACCGGCCCGGTGTGGTCGAGCAGCTGGCCCAGCTCTTCCACCGCGTTGCAGACGTCGGCGCGCAGCATGTTCTCGCCGAAGAACTGGTGGAACATCTGCCCCACCGGGCTCTTGAGGAAGGCCACGCCGCCCGAGTGCCCCGGGCAGTGCCAGCTGTAGCTGCCGTCCTGCGCATAGTCCATCAGCGCCTTGAAGAACGGCGGGGCCACACCGTCGAGGTAGCTCTTGGCCTCGCGGATGATGTGCCGGGCCACGAACTCGGGCGTGTCCTCGAACATGTGGATGAAGCCGTGCAGCTCGCGCAGGATGTCGTTGGGCAGGTGCTGGCTGGTGCGCGTCTCGCCGTACAGGTAGATCGGGATGTCGCTGTTCTTGAAGCGGATCTCCTGGATGAACTTGCGCAGGCTCAGCACCGCCGGGTCGAGCTCGGGGCCGGGCGTGAACTCCTCGTCGTCGATCGACAGGATGAAGGCGCTGGCCCGGCTCTGCTGCTGGGCGAAGGTGCTGAGGTCGCCGTAGCTGGTGAGGCCCAGCACCTCGAAACCCTCTTTCTCGATGGCCTGCGCCAGGGCGCGGATGCCCAGCCCGGACGTGTTCTCGGAGCGGTAGTCTTCGTCGATGATGACGATCGGAAAGCGAAAGCGAAGCATGCAGGGCTCCTCGGGAGCGGCGGGCTGGAAACCGGGCTGGAAATCCGGGTGGTGAACGGGCAGGCGCACGGGTTGACGCACTTGCGAGGCGCGAAGTGTAGGGGCGAACGCCGACCCGTCCGTGACATCGCAGCCGGCTGGCTACACTGGTCCGCGGCCCCTCCTCCGACGGGCCCTTGGAGCGGACGATGGACTGGAGCGCATCCACCGGCTGGTGGCTGGCCACCGGGGCGCTGGTGGTCGCCGAACTGGCCACCGGCACCTTCTACTTGTTGATGCTGGCGCTGGGGGCCGCCGCCGGCGCCCTGGCGGCGCATGCCGGCGCAGGGCTGACAGGCCAGATCGCTGCTGCCGCATTGCTGGGCGGCGGCGCGGTGGTGGCCTGGCATCTGCGCCGCAGCCGCCAGCCCGTGGCCTTGCCCGCCGCCCTCAACCCGGATGTCAATCTCGACATCGGCGGCACGGTGCAGGTCGACCACTGGCAGCCCGACGGCAGCGCGCGGGTGCATTACCGCGGCGCGGACTGGGATGCGCGCCACGCCGGCACCGGCCTGCCCACCGCCGGCGAGCATGTGATCCGCGCCATCGAGGGCACCCGCCTGTTGCTGGAGCGCGCACCGCGCTGAGCGCCCGTTGGGGCGCAGGAACCTGAAGGAACCCGTCATGGAAATCGTCGTCGTCCTGTTGATCATCGCCGTCGTCTTCGTCGTCCGCTCGATCAAGGTGGTGCCGCAGCAGAACGCCTGGGTGGTCGAGCGGCTGGGCAAGTACCACGCCACGCTCACGCCGGGGCTGAACCTGCTGGTGCCCTTCGTCGACCGGCTGGCCTACAAGCATTCGCTCAAGGAGATCCCGCTGGACGTGCCCAGCCAGGTGTGCATCACCAAGGACAACACCCAGCTCACGGTCGACGGCATCCTGTACTTCCAGGTCACCGACCCGATGCGCGCCAGCTATGGCAGCAGCGACTACATCATCGCCATCACCCAGCTGGCGCAGACCACGCTGCGCAGCGTGATCGGCCGCATGGAACTGGACCGCACCTTCGAGGAGCGCGCGCAGATCAACACCTCGGTGGTGCTGTCGCTGGACGAGGCGGCGCTGAACTGGGGCGTGAAGGTGCTGCGCTACGAGATCAAGGACCTGACGCCGCCGGCCGAGATCCTGCGCAGCATGCAGGCGCAGATCACCGCCGAGCGCGAGAAGCGCGCGCTGATCGCCGCCAGCGAAGGCCGGCGCCAGGAGCAGATCAACATCGCCACCGGCGCCCGCGAGGCCAGCATCGCCCGCAGCGAAGGAGACAAGCAGGCCGAGATCAACAAGGCCCAGGGCGAGGCCGCGGCCATCACCGCGGTGGCCACCGCCACCGCCGACGCGATCCGCCAGATCGCTGCGGCCATCGGCCAGCCGGGCGGCGAGCAGGCGGTGCAGCTGAAGGTGGCCGAGCGCGCGATCGACGCCTACGGCGCGCTGGCCAAGGCCAACAACACGATGAT
>JAURXG010000233.1 GCA_030654555.1 Aquabacterium sp. | reverse complement strand
GCGGCGCTCGAGCGCGGCGTCCTTCTCGACGTACTTGCGGTATTCGTTGAGCGTGGTCGCGCCGATGCAGTGCAACTCGCCGCGTGCCAGCGCGGGCTTGAGCATGTTGCCGGCGTCCATCGCGCCCTCGGCCTTGCCGGCGCCCACCATGGTGTGCAACTCGTCGATGAACAGGATGATGCGGCCTTCGTCGGCCGCCACTTCCTTGAGCACGGCCTTCAGCCGTTCCTCGAACTCACCGCGGTACTTGGCCCCGGCCAGCAGGCCGGCCATGTCGAGCACCAGCACGCGCTTGTCCTTGAGTGTGTCGGGCACCTCGCCGGCGATGATGCGCTGGGCCAGGCCCTCGACGATGGCGGTCTTGCCCACGCCGGGCTCGCCGATCAGCACCGGGTTGTTCTTGCTGCGGCGCTGCAGCACCTGGATGGCGCGGCGGATCTCGTCGTCGCGGCCGATCACCGGGTCGAGCTTGCCCTGGCGGGCGCGCTCGGTCAGGTCCAGCGTGTACTTCTTCAGCGCCTCGCGCTGGCCTTCGGACTCGGCCGAATCGACCTTCTGGCCGCCGCGCACCGCATCGATGGCGGACTCCAGCGATTTGCGCGACAGGCCGTGCCCGCGCACGATGCCGCCGATGTCGCTCTTGCTGTCGGCCAGGGCCAGCAGGAACATCTCGCTGGCGATGAACTGGTCGCCACGCTTGGTGGCCTCCTTGTCGGCCGCCTGCAGCAACTGCACCAGGTCGCGCCCGGCCTGCACCTGGCCACCGCCCTGCACGCTGGGCAGGCCGTTGTTGGCCACGTCCATCGCCTGCTTGAGCGCAGCCGTGTTGGCGCCGGCGCGGTCGAGCAGGGCCTTGGGGCCGTCGGGTTGCACCAGCATCGCCGCCAGCACATGGCTGGGCTCGATGTAGGGGTTGTCGCGCGCCACGGCCAGGCTTTGAGCCTCGCCCAGGGCTTGCTGGAATGCGGTGGTGAGCTTGTCGAGACGCATGATGGATGTCCTCCGAATTGCCAAGGACATTGGGCCCGGGGGCTGCAATTCAAGTGCCGGGCGCCTCGGGTCCCGGCCAGCGATTGCGCTGGATCAACCCACCGGCGCGGGACCAGGCCACCCTGCCAAACCTGCGTCGCGCCGCAGGGTGCAATCGCTCGGCCGAGCCATCGACCGTGTCGACCCTGCCCCAGAACGGGGGGGCCGACACCCGCCGGGGTGGTGCCTAGAATGACCGGGTGAACATCCATCAGATGCAAGTGCGTTACCAGCCCGGCCCCGACCGCGTGTTGTGGCAGGTGCGTACTGCCGCCGGCGAGTTGTTCGCCGTCTGGCTGACGCGCCGCATGCTCAAGCTGCTGTGGCCGCCGATGACCAAGATCGTCACCCAGGCCGGCGTGGCGCAGGTGGTGCCCAACGCCACCGTGCTGCCCGAAGCCCAGGCGATGATGGCCCAGGCCGCGCGTGAACGGCCGCTGCCCACCGCGCGCTTCAACGAGCCCTTCAACGCCCAGCCGGTGGCCCAGCCGCTGGGCCCCGAGCCGCTGCTGCCCGAGGCCATCGACCTGGGTCCCGGCCCCGATGGCAAGGGGCTGGCGCTGCAGTTGCGCGAGGCCGGCGGTCGGCGCATGGCGCTCAAGCTCAACGACGACCTGGCCACTGCGCTGATGCGGCTGCTCGAGCAGGCGCTGAAAGAGGCCGATTGGGGTTGGGGCGGGCCCGCGGCCGCGCCATCCGAACCGGCTGCGCCGGTCGTGCTGAACTGACGGCGGCGGCGGCGTCGGTCAGCCCGGCGGCAGCGCATCCAGCCGAGCGCGCAGCGCGGCCTTCTGCACCTTGCCCAGCGCGGTGCGCGGCATCTGGTCGACCAGCAAGATGCGCCGCGGGTGCTTGAAGCGCGCCAGCCGGGCATCGAAGTGCTGCCGCAGCGCGTCGACGTCGATGACCGCGCCGGCGCGGGCGGTCAGCACCAGCACCGGCACCTCGCCCCAGCGCGCATCGGGCAGGCCCACCACCGCCGCCTCGGCCACGCCGGGCCAGGTGGCGGCGAGGTTCTCGATCTCGGCCGGGTAGATGTTCTCGCCGCCCGAGATGAT
>JAURXG010000225.1 GCA_030654555.1 Aquabacterium sp. | reverse complement strand
CACATCGCTCAAGAAGTGGTCGACATTCTGCGGTGTGACGCCCTCACCGAAGACCTCGATCGATACTTCAGGATTGATGTCACGCGCCATCCGACAGAGCACTTCCGCCTTGGGCCGCCCGACGGTCGACATGAAGGCACCAGCTTGGCGATTGAAATTGTGGACGCCGAAATCGTCGAAGTCCGCAATACAAAATCTGCCAATCCCCAGCCGGGTCAATGCCAACAGATGGGCACCCCCAACCCCGCCCAAGCCCGCGACCGCCACCTTCGTGCGGCGCAATGTCTGCTGCTCAGCCGGGGTCAGCCAGCCGATGTTTCTTGAAAATGCCTCGTCGTAGTTGAACATGCGACCGTCAGATTCTCCGCGCCATGATGTTCAAACAATTTCCAGACACTCTTGATCCTATGATCTCAAATCCAACCGAGCGAAATATCCCAAGTATCTCGTCTTGGTCGTAAGCGCCAACCAGTATCCCTTTTCGTACGCCCCACGCATTGATGCGCTCGGCAATCATGCGCAACGGCGCGAATCCCCTGGGATGGAGCAGGACGTTCGCTGCCACCGTGCCGCCAGGCTTCAAGACGCGAAATATGTCCGCCACGGCACCACGCACATCCGGAAAACAATGCACGGCGTTGGCCACGTTGACCGTGTCAAACGATGCAGTCTCGAACGGCATGGCCGCGGCGTCGGCGTGCTGGAAAGTTATGTCGGGGCGGCCCTTGAATCGATGCAGCGCACCCGCCAGCATTGATTCGGCATAGTCGACGCCGACAATCTGCCGGGCTGGCAACTTCTTCCAGGTGCGCCAGCGCAGGACCAGCTCGAGCAACGTGCCCGTACCGCAGGCAACCTCAAGATGCCTGGCGCCAAAATTTGGGCCAAAAAAACGCAGTTGTTCCCACAATGTGCTGTTGTAAGCGAATGTCAAGATGAAGAATCCGCGAACGTCGTACCACCACGGCTCGGATTTATAGGCCTGGGCAATCTCGTCGCGCGACTTCCCCGTCTGCTTTTCGTGCGCATTCATCATGCTATCCTCATCCCGATTCAAAGCCTTCACCGGCGTGCTCACCACCGGCCGCCCGATGTGACCGACTCAATCGCGAGCGACATGCCCGTGTCGTCACCTGCTGTTCAAGCATACGCGCTCCGTTGCTTCTATTTCGGCAGAGTCGTGCCAGTGGCATAGAGGCGCACGCCGCTTCTCGTCCCATTTCATCGAAGAGACTTCGTGCACCATTTCATCACTTCATGTCTACGGCCACTCCTGGTCATTGCCGTATCACTGGTGGTCGTGCCCGCAAGTGCCAGCGACGAAGGGCTTAGGCTGGTGCAGGCAGTCTATGAGCGACCGGCGGGTCGAGACACGACCGTCGTGAGCCGCATGGAACTGACGGCACGGTCGGGCGCACCTCGGGTTCGAGAATTGGTCACCTACAGGCAAGAGCGTGCAAGGGGTGAGTACCAATCACTGGCGCGCTTCCTCGCACCAGAGGATATTTCCGGCACCGGCCTGTTGAGCGTCGACAAGGCAGATGGCAGCGCGGAGCAATGGCTTTACCTACCTGCGATGGACAGGGTTCGTCGAGTCGCCAGCGATCGCAAAGGGGGGCGCTTCGTTGCCTCCGACATCTATTTCGAAGATCTGCAAACCCGCAAGCCCACCAGCGATCGACACCGGTTGATCGGTCGAGAGTCCATCGACGGCACGGCCTGCGAGGTGGTCGAGAGCGTGCCCGTCGAGGCGAGCAACTCCGTGTACAAGCGCCGGCTACTGTGGATCGATCCTCAGCTGGCGTTGGTGCTGCGCGTCGACTTCTTCGAGAAGGACGAAGCGGTGCCCAGCAAGCGCTGGCAGATGTTGACCAAGCAGCGCATTCAGGGCTACTGGACGGTGACCGAAAGCAAGACAACGGATCTCGCCTCCGGGCATGAAACACGGATGGTGGCGCTCTCTGTCAAGTACGACAGGAGGCTACCCGCCAAACTCTTCTCGACCCAGGCCTTGTCCGACGAGGCAATCGAATCAAGCTACCGACCATGACCACAGTTCGATTTGATTGGACAGATTCGCCAATAGGCGCCCTCGTCCTGGCCGTTGCCATACTGGTCAGCACCCCAAGCCTGGCGGCCGATGAAGGGGACGCCGACGATCGTGCCGGCGAACTGTCCAAGCCCGCACGTCGACCCCAAGCCGGCGCGCTACGCTTTGGGCTGGATCCCTTGCTGATCGAGGCGGCCCGCCTGACCAACCATCCGCAGGCAAGCAATACCTTCGCGCTTCGCACGCAGTGGTATCTGATCGGCAAGACGACACCATCGATCGAGTGGCGCACGGGCCTGCGCCTGGATGGCGACGCCCAGCAGGGTGGCGCGACCGATTCGGAATCGACAAAGGCGCAGCTCGGTGACACCTATTTGCGCTGGCGAGGCGGGGATACCCGCCTGACCGCCGGCATGCAGACGGTGGTCTGGGGTCGCGTGGACGCCGTCTCGCTCATCGACCGCGTCGCGCGTGTGGATCTGCGCCGCTTTGCGCTCGATGAACTCAAGGACCGCCGCCTGCCTCAGCCCGCTCTTCGCTGGGAGCAGGAATGGGGCCCCTACAAGTCGGACTTGATCTGGCTGGCCGGCTTTCATGAGGCATTGATGCCTGCCGACGGCAGCGTCTGGCATCCAGTCAATCGCGGCAGGGCCCAGGTGCTGGGCATCGACCCAATGCCGAATCTTGCGCCGTTCTATGCGGCTGCGGTCATCGACCAGGTCAATCACCAGTCTGGCGGAGGCGCGCTGCGCATCACCCATGCCGGCGCACCTTTCGACTATGGCTTCACGCTGGGTCGCGTGCGCCAGTCGCTGCCTCACTTTCAATTCGACCCTGTGGCTGGCCGCATCAGGTCCTCGCATCCGACCAATCGATTTGCATCGGTTGACTTCGAGATCAGCGGCGATGCGGCCACATGGCGGGGCGAGGTGGCGTACACCCGCGACGTGCCCATGACCTCCTTGGCGGGGCAGACGCTGACCGCGGCATCGCTGGAAGCGGCCGCCGGCGTCGAGTTCTTCCCGGGCGGGCGAGATACCCGCGTCAACCTGCAGATGCTCCTGAGGTCTGTCAATGTGGGGCAGGACACCTACGAACTGCAGCGCTACGCATCGATCAACGGCGAGGTCGAATCCAGCTTTGACCAAGGCCGTTGGAAAGCGAGCCTCCGGTTTGCGGGCGGCCTGAATATCAATGACTCCTACCTGTCGCCCCGGTTGACTTTCGTCGGATGGGAGCCGCACGAGTTGTACATCGCAGTGCACCGCTTCAGCGGGGAGCCGCGTGGGTTCGGCGGGTTCATGCGCAACAACAATGCGGTGGCGATCGGCGTCAAGACACGTTTCTAGCCCGTGCGCCGCATTCTGCTGACACCTCAGCGGCCCGGCCGGCCGCCGATGAAAGTGCGCATCCTGAGTTGGCAGGCTGCGCTGTTCGTCGTGGTGATGGTCCACGTGCTGTCGCTGCTGCCACTTGCGGGCTTGAGGATCGACAACGCGCCGGACGTCTACTACACGCCCGGTTCGCCCGCCGTGTTGGTGCGCGACAAGCTCAGGGCCTCGTTTCCCACCGACGAGTTGCTGATCGTCGCGTTCGAGGGCGATGATCTGTACACGGCGGCCTTTCTGAGGCGACTGCATGCCTTGGTCGGCGATCTCTCGAATCACCCGTTGGTCGAGCGGGTGACGTCGATCACTTCGATCGAGCGAATAGCCGCCACCACCGATGGCTTCGAGGTCGGGCCGCTGATCGACATGGAGCAGAACGACCGCCAGTCGCCCGAGAACATTCGGCGGGCCGTGATGGCGGATCGCTTCGCGCCGGGCTCACTGGCTGCGCGCGACGGGAAGTTGCTGGCCCTCGTGGTGCAGCCCAAGTTGCTGAAGGACAGCGAACAGCGACGCACACTGCAGACCGCGACGGAGTTGGCGATCGACAAGGCCGGGCTGCGCGACCATTACGCTGGCAATGCAGGCCCCATCACGATGGATGTGGCGCAGCTGCAGTCGGTACTTGATGACAACCTTCGCTTCGTGCCGCTCACGGTACTGTTGGCGCTGGGGCTGATGTGGTGGGTGGTGGGGCGATGGCGGCCTGTGGTGATCGGTGCCGTGGCGATGTCGACCGTCATCCTGCCCACGATCGCGCTGATCGTGCTGAGCAAGCAGCCGTACACGATGGTCACGGCCATGCTGCCATCGTTGCTGGCCGCATACACCTCGGCCACGCTGGTGCACCTGTACGCCGCCATCCAGCGTGGACATGCAGCTCATCTGTCGCGTGGGCGCAGTCTTGACGAGGCGCTGGCCCATGGCCTGAAGCCGGGCATGTTCAATGTGCTGACCACGGCTGCCGGGCTGTTGAGCCTGGTGTTCGTACCCATGCCACCCATCCAGACCTTCGGCATCGCTGGCAGCGTGGGCACGCTGTTCGTCTTCGTGACGATCTACGGTCTGGTGCCGCCGTTCCTGCGCCATTGGGACAGCCAGCGCTGGCCCCTACGCGGCTCGGGATTGGGCCGGTTCGGACGCATGGCCCCGCGCCTGGCCATCTTCAGCATGCGCCATGCCAAGCTGGTCATTGCAGGTTTCTTCGTCCTGGTGCTGGTGACGATTCCGATGGCCCTGAAGGTCGAGGCTGAATCCGACCTCCTGGCCTTCTTCAAGGCCGATCATCCCGTCAGCGTACACACGAAGGTCATCGAATCACGTCTTTCGGGCGTCAGCACGCTGGAGATATTGCTCGAGGGCACCGGACCCGAGAGCCTGTTGAGCGTGGACAAGTTGCGCGGCATTCGCCAACTGCAGCAGTGGCTTGAGGCCTTGCCAGAGGTCGACCGCACCGTCTCGTTTGCCGATCTGGTTGAAGAGATGCACTTCGCCATGAACGGCGAAGACGCCGCGTTTCGCGCCGTGCCACCCAATGACCGGCTGCTTCGTCAGTACCTGCTGGTCTACGATGGGCGCGATCTGTACGACTTCGTCGATCGCGCGTACGGCAAGGCGCGCATAGTCCTGAGCCTCAACGTGCATGGCGCCAAGGCCCTGGGGGACACGGTGTCGAAGATCCAGGAGCGACTGAACACGGTGCGATTGCCCGGCCTGGACGCCGAAGTCGGCGGCTATGGCCGTCTGTTTGCGGACCAGTCGTCCATGCTGATCAATGGGCAGGGTCTGAGTTTCGCCAGCGCCTTCGGACAGATCTTCATCTTCATGTTGATCCTGTGGCGATCGTTAGCGGCGTCTTGCATCTGCCTGTTGCCCAACCTGGCGCCCCTGTTCTTCGTCTTCGTGCTGATGGGGGCAACGGGCATTCATCTCGACACGGCCACGGTGATGATTGCCGGAATCGTGCTGGGCATCACCGTCGATGACACGATCCACCTCTTTCATGGTTGGCGGCATCGGGTGCGCCAAGGGTTGTCGCCCGCGTGGGCAATCGCCAGAACCTTCAAGTCCTCGGGCTCGGCGGTGATGGCCATTTCGGTGCTGCTGATCAGTCAGTTCCTGCTGTTGGCCACCTCCGACTTTCGGCCCACCGCCAACTTCGGACTGATGACGGCGGTAGGGCTGTTCTCGGGGCAGATATTCGAGTTGCTGCTGACACCGGCGCTGCTGCTGGCGTGGTCGCGCCGTGGACGGCAGGAGGCCTTGAAGCAGCCGTTCGATGACTCGACCGAGTTCATGCCCGACCGCTGAGGCCGCGGGCAGGCGCTCTTCCAATCTGACGATTTCCCAAGGGCCGAAGCGCGCCAAGGAGACGGACATGTTCGATCAACTGAGGCTGGGAATGCACTTCGTGCTGGAACTCGCCGCACGCCGGTACGAGTACGACCGGGTGCCCGAGCCTGACCTGGTCATGGACAACCCCGACAACGTTCGCGAGTACCGCGATGCCGGGCTGGCCACGGGCAATGGGTCGTCGGTGTATCTGTACAACCTGCTGCTGCTGTCTGGGGCCATCAAGCCCAAATCCACGGTCGTGGACTTGGCATGCGGGCCCGCCAATCTGCTGGTCGAACTGGCCATCATGCACCCGGACGCAGAGTTCATCGGCGTGGACCTGTCAGCCGAAATGCTCGCCTGCGCCACCGAGTTGAAGACCAACGCCGGGGTGCGCAACGTGCGCTTTGTCTGCGGCGATATCACCAAGCTCGACATGTTCGCCGATCGGAGCGCCGACATCGTGATGTCGACGCTCTCGATCCACCATCTGCCAGAGAAGTCGATGCTGGCCAAATGCTTTGGCGAGATTGCCAGGATCGTCCGTCCAGGCGGACACGTGCATCTGATGGACTTTGCGAGCCTGAAACGCGAAGCCACCGCACGCTACTTTGTGCATGAACGCACAAGAGGGCTAGGCGCCTTTCTGACCAGGGACTACGAGAACTCGCTTCGTGCCGCGTTCAGACTTGAGGACTTCGCGGCGCTGCTGCCGATCCTGCAATCCGCCGCCCCCGAAACACAGCTGCGAACGACCTTTGGGGTTCCGTTCATGGTGGCGCTGACATCGATCAACAGTCCAGAACCGGATGCCCAACGCCGACGGGCCCTTGCGACGTATTGGTCCAGCATGCAGCCCGCCCAGCGCGCAGATTTTTCGGCGATGCGCCTGTTCTTCAGCTTGGGAGGACTCAAGACACCGCATCCCAAGACGACCTCAGGCTGACACGGTCGCACACAGTGTCAGCAGGCGCAGCAGCCCGCGTCACAGTGCAGAGAGCATCTTGTCAACCTGCCACTTTTCGGCGTTCCTGGGAGAAGCGGTCTTCAACTGCTCGAGCAACTGTCGCGCTTGAGCCTTCTCTCCGGCCGCGATCAATATCTTCGCAAGACTCAGTTTGTACTGATCCACCGAGGGCGCCAACAAGACAACACGGCGACCGACTTCGATCGCCTGCGGATACTTCTGCTGCGCCAGTAGCGCCTGCGCAAACGTATCCAGGATCTCCGGTCTGTCGGGCGCCATGGCTGCGGCCCGCTCAGCAAGCGGCAGTGCCTCTGGGGCATTTCGCTTCAAGAGAATCCACGCCAAGTTGTTGAGTACCGTGTAGGCGGGTTCACCCAGGGCCACCAGTTGCTGGTAGTTGCGCTCCGATTCCGCCAGGTTTCCACCGGCAAGGGCGACATCGCCGAGGTATTGGATGAACGCCTTGTCTTCGGGATGCTGTCGCCGCCACTCGTCGGCAAACCGCTTGGCTTCGTCGACGCGCTTCGTGGAAGTCAGGACAAGATGGATTCTCGACGGCAACAGCCCCGGGTTGCGCTTCGTCTTGGCCAGTTCGAATGCCGCCAGTGCCCCGGCAGTATTGCCGTCGGCCAAGAGGATATCCCCTTCCATGAAGTAGCCGATGGCCTCGCTCGGCTGCTGGGCCTGGATGGTCTTCACCAACGCGGTTGCCTTGCTCTTCTGTTTGGTTTTCAGGTAGAGGCTGACGAGTTCGCGCTGCACGGAAATGTCCGTCGGGGCCACCACCAGCGCTCGGCGAAGGTTCGCCTCGGCCGCCGGCTGATTACCGGCCAACATGTTGGTCGCAGCCAGGTGTTGCAGCACCGGCACAGCATTCGGCCGTTGCGCCAGGGCTTTGCCGAACGCGTTCAACGCCTGGTTGACCTCCCCGGCCGCCAAGTGCGCCTGCCCCAGCGAATCCAGCAGATCGGCATTGCTGGGCATCGAGGTGACTCCCGCTTGGGCGGCGACCAGCGCCGCCTTGTAGTCCCGCCTCGCCAGCAAGTAGTGAACCAATAGTTTGCGGGGCACGTATTCCGAAGGATTCGTGCGAATCGCACCTTCAAACTTCGCGACCACCTGCTCTTTTGCCGCACCACGCAGTGCCATGAGCTCGGCAATCGCGATCTGCGCTTGCAGGTGCTTGGGGTCCACCTTCAGCACGGCCTCAAAGCGCGCCATGGCTGCATCCGGTTTGCCATCCGCAAGGTCCAGCGAAGCCAATGCCGACGCCGCCGGGAAGTAGGCACCGTTCTTGGCCAGCGCCTGCTCGAAGGCCGACCGCGCGCCAGCGTTGTCCTTCTTCGTCAGCAGGGCTTGGCCCCGCAGCGTGGGCGCCAGCGGTGAGTTCGGCAGCTTCGCCGCCAAACGGTCGATCGCCACCAGCGCGTCGTCGATCTCATTGCGCGCCATCTTGGCGCTGATCAGCGCTTTGTCGGCCAACGTATCCGGATCCTTCGCAGCAATCTCGGTCAACTCCGAGTAGCCCTGTTCGGTCTCGCCCTTGGCCAATCGTGACAGCGCCGCCGCGGTCCTGATCCTGAAATCGTCCGGCCTCAACTTCAGCGCGCGCTGAAAGTATTCATCTGCCAAGCGGCGCTCGCCACGCTGCAAGTGAGCCTCAGCCACCAGGGCCACCGTTTCAGGGTCCGGATCGGATCGCTGAACGTTGGGCTGCGCAATCTCCAGGGCCCTGGCCGACTGCCCTGTCTGCACATACACCTGCGTCAGAAGGCGTCGCGCCGCGACGGCGTCTGGTACGGCGCTCAGCACCCGGCCGAGGTGCGCTTCTGCCTGAAGCCAGGCCCCCAACCGCAATTCGGTCGCGCCGGCAAACTGCAGCACACCGATGCTGTCCGGAAAAACCTTCAACAACTGACCGACCAGTTCTTTGGCTTTCCTGAAGTCCCCGGCGATGTAGGCGATTTGCGCCTCGAAGAAGACCGTCTGCGGCGCATTGGGGACCAATCGCTTCAAATCGTCCAACTGCTTCTGGGCTGCCACCAAGTCGCGTTTGAAGAAGTGGATTCCGATCAACGCGCCATGTGCCGCTGTGCGGTAGGGATCCAGCGCGATAACCTTGGTGTAAGCCTCGACGGCCACAGGCAAGGAGGCTGCGCTGCTGACGTTGAGATCGCCCTTCAACTGCCATGCGTCCGCATTGCCGGGTGCGTCGCGCAGCACCTCTTCCAGCAGCGCGGAGGCGGCGCTCACCGCGCCGCGCCCTGCCTCGAGCCGGACAAAGACCAGGCGCGCGGCAACATGCTTGGGGTCGAGCTTCAACGCAGCGTCGACGCGTTCTCGCGAACGAGCGGTGTCGCCGGTCCATCCATAGGCGGTGGCCAGGCTGGCTTGAAGGTCTGCCATCGCAACCGGCTGATCGAGACGGACAGACTCGAATTCCGCGATCAGCTTCGCATACTTTCTCTGCGCCAGCATCGCACGCGCCAGATCGGGAACAACCATCGCCGGCGAAACCGCCGCCGTCTGAAGCTTTCGGAGTTCAATTTCGGCGATCTGTCCCTCGCCCGCGGCAAGCAGCTGCCGACCGAACTCCAAACGCACCGGCACGGATTCCGGGTTGTTCTGAAGGGCGGCACGCAAGGTCACCACCGCGCCCTTTCGATCCCCCTTGGCGGCGGACTCACGCGCCGCAGCGAGCAACTCGTCCGGCCCCTTTTCACCGCAGCCACCTAGAAGCACTGCCAAGCCAATTGCCGAGCAGGCCATTCGCCATGGGCCTTTGATCATTGCATCCCCTGTTCTTCCGCACTTTACGTGGTGAGGTCTGAGCCGCCCGGCGTGGTCACATCCAACCGCCCAATGACGACCGGCCACGACCAGCACGGCGTCAGCAACGCCCGCTTGCCGGCGGGAGTGTCGCATTGCCCCAGATTAGTCACGGAGGCCATCGATGCCGCCCACAGGACAACGCGTGCGATGTTCCGCACTTGCCTGCAACCGCCCTGCGGTTCGCTCATGGCCCTGAGGCGCACCGAGCGAGGTGGGCGCGGCCTCCGGCGACAACCCAATGCGTCGGAAACTCTTACACCGATCAACGCCCGATGACCAAGAGCCGATCCAAGTGGTTGATTTCATTGGGGGATCAGAGCCTGGCATGCCACGTGCTTTATTGAGTCGTAAGGCAACCGCCCCACCCGCAACTAGGACCACACCATGAAACTCAACCTGATCGCCTCCCTGCTCGCCGCTGGCGCTATCCTGGCGCCGGTCGCGGCGACTGCTGCCGTGTCGCTGCCGCAGTTCACTGTCTCGACCGGATCCATTCCGGGCGCAACTGGGTTGCTGTCCGGCATCACGATTCTGCCGTCGTTCACTGCTGACAAGCTGACCGGCGCTTACGACGAGATCGTTACCGTCGACAATACCGGCGCGTTCACCTCGAAGGTGGTGGCCACCTTCACCGGCTTCACGCTGGCAGGTACCAACGTCAACAACACCGGCATCAACAGCACTTACACGCTCTACGCAGTGCTTGAAGCCAGCGGTGTCGCAAGCTCAACGTCATTCCTGGCCACGTCCGCGAGCATCGACCTCTTTATCGACGCTGGTGTGAGCCTCGCTGACGCCTCGCCGACGACGTTCACGTTTGGTCCGACGGCAAACTCGGCCATTACCTGGGCTGGCAACAGCGATGACTACAAGTTGGGTTCTGCCCCGGCGCTGGCGCTCAATGGTGCGGTCGACCTGATCGTTCCCGCTGCGTTCAACTTCTATTTCAAGGACTTTGCGCTGACCAACACCGACCTGAAGCCGCTCGCAGCGGGAACCCAATCGGGCAAGACCTTCTTCACCGCCCCGGCTGACTTCTACGTCAACATCCACAGCGATGGCGATATCAACGCGCAAGATGTGGCCACGCTCGCCGGCCTGGCTGCTGAAGCGGTCACCACCGGTTCGGCAACCCGCACCCTGAGCGGCGAACTGAGCGCCGACTTCGCGAAGCCGATTCCCGAGCCCACCGGGCTGGCCCTGACGGGTCTGGCTCTGGCTGCGCTGGGTCTGGTCAGCCGCCGCCGCAAGGCCGCCTAAGCTGGTTGGTCCGAATGGCGAACCGGTTCCGACCGGTTTGCTGGCAGGAAAAAATGGCACCGCATTGCGGTGCCATTTTTCTTGGTCTGCCGTGCAGGGCGCAATGCCGATCAGGAATCCACTTGTTGCTTGATCGACAAACGATTGATCAGGTCATACAAGGTTGGCCGACTGATGCCCAGCAGCTCTGACGCCTTGGCGATGTTGCCCGCCGCCCTTGAAAGTGCTGCGAGCACAGCCGCTCGTTCAGCGGCCTCGCGAACACGACGCAGATCCCACTGGTTGGCTGCATCGTCAAGGTGGGATCCTTCAGTCACCGCCGTCAGACCGATGTCCGACGCGCTGACGCGCCCGCCGTCGGCCAAGATGACCGCCCGCTTGACGATGTTGAGCAACTCGCGCACGTTGCCAGGCCAGCGGTAGGACTCGATGGCCGACAAAGCATCCTCCGTGAAGGCGAGGTTGCCTCGGCGCTGGTCGGCTGCAAACCGCCGCAGGTAGGCATGCGCCAAGAGCACAGCATCTCCCTGGCGATCGCGCAGTGGCGGAATGTTGACGACGATCTCGGCCAATCGGTAGTACAAGTCCTCACGGAAACGCTGTTCGCTGATCAGCGACTGCAAGTTCTGATGGGTTGCGCAGACGACCCGAACATCGACTGGAATCTCCTGTCGACCACCGATGCGCTCGATCTTGCGTTCCTGCAGGAACCGCAACAGCTTGGCCTGCAGCGGATGCGGTAGATCACCGATTTCGTCGAGCATCAGCGTGCCGCCATGGGCAGTTTCGATCTTGCCCAACGTCGTCTTCGTAGCACCGGTGAAGGCGCCTCGCTCGTAGCCAAAGAGCTCGCTTTCGAGCAGGGCCTCCGGAATGGCCGCGCAATTGATGGCCACGAACTTGCCTGTGCGCTTCGAGGCTTGATGCAGGCCCTGCGCCAATACCTCCTTGCCGGTGCCGCTTTCGCCCAGCAGCAGCACCGTGGCGTCACTGGACGCCACCTTTTCGATCATTCGGCACACCTTGAGCATTTCAGGATCGCGGGTGACTAAGCCGCTCAGCGCGTCGGGTTGATGCATGGCCTGCAAGCGCCGATTTTCGGCCTGGAGTTCAGCCAGCCGGTACGCCCGATCAATCGTCAGACCCAGCAATTCGGGCTCGAACGGCTTGGCAAAGAAGTCGTAAGCCCCCATCGCCACCGCCCGCAAGGCATTGGCCTGGTCGTTCTGGCCGGTCAGCACGATGACCTTGATGTTGGGGTCCAGATCGAGCAGTTGGCCCAGCAGCTTGAAGCCCTCGCTGGTCGAATCCGGATCCGGCGGCAGGCCGAGGTCCATCGTCACCACGGCTGGCTGGTGCCGCCTGAACTGCACCAGCGCCGACTCGCGGTCGCTGGCGGTCACGCAGTCGAAGCGGTCGAGGCTCCACTTGATCTGCTTCTGCAGTGCCAGGTCGTCCTCGACGATCAACAGCGGCGACGACGGGCCGGCGGCGCTCATGCAGCCTCCGCCGGGCGAAGGTCGGTACCCGTGCGTTGATCGAACAGGGGCATCAGCAGGGTGATCTCCGACCCTTGGCCCACTTCACTTTTCACGTCGATGCTCCCGCCCAATTCCTTGAGGTACTGAAAACTCTCGTACGAACCGATGCCCATGCCACTGCTCTTGGTCGAATTGAACGGGCGAAACAACCGCGTCTGGATGAACTCGGGGCTCATGCCCGCGCCGGTGTCGTTGACCACCACCTTGGCGCGACCGGACATCTGCTGCAGTGTGACGCAGACGCGACCGGTGCTTGGCGTGGCATCCAGGGCATTCTGCACAACATGGCCGATCACCCGCTCGAGCCGGTCCTCGTGGCCGCGGGTGGCGATGCGGTCGATCAGGTCCAGGTCGACCTGCCGGCCGCGCTGGCGTGCCGCAGCCTGGATGCGCTGCAGCACCGGCACCAGGTCCACGCCCGAGGCCACGCCGGCCGGCTTCTGGCCTTCGCGCAGCTGCACCATCATCTGCCGCATCTTGTCGAGCGAGCTCTCCACCGTCAGCAGCATGTCCTGCTGGAACTCGGGGTTGTCGCGGTGGCGTTCGGCGTTCTTCAGCATCAGCGAGAGCTGGGTGATGATGTTCTTCAGGTCGTGCACCACGAAGGCCGACATACGGTTGAAGGCGTCGAACTTGCGCGCTTCGAGCAGCGCTTCGGTGGCGTGCATCTGGGCCAGGAAGCCGGCCGCCTGGCGCGCGGCGGTCTTCAGCAGATCCCGCACTTCCCAGTCCAGTTCCACCGGGGTGCGCGGCTGGTTCAGCACGACGAAGCCGAGCATCTCGTTGCCCACCAGCAGCGGCATGGCCAACCAGGCGCCCTCGAGGTGGCCCAGCCAGCCGGGCATGGCTTCAGATTCGGCCGCCGGGCCGGTTCGGGCACGTGCCGCGTTGAGGTCCAGGATCCACTCCCGCTCGCGCATCAGCTTGCAGAAGGGTGAATCGAGCGGCTCGCGCACCCCCGTCTCGGGCAGGTTCCAGGCCGCCGATTGCACGTACTGGTCATCGCCCAGGGCCTTGAACCACAGGCCACCGCCGTTGCTCTCCACCATGTCGGCCAGCCCGCGCACGACCAGGCCACCCACCTCCTGCGGCGTGCTCTGGCTCGACAGCATCGCGGTGAAGCGCAACCACTCCAGCCGGTAGTCGTAGCGGTAGCTGAAGAAGTTCTTGCCGAGGAAGACACGCAGGCGCGCACGCATCGCGCCCGACAGCACCAGCAGCACCAGCAGCACCAGCGCCGCAAACAGCAGCACGACCTGCAGGGCGCCGCCCCAGCTGCCGCCGAAGAAGCGCACGTAGTAGCCGGCGCCGGCGATGAACAGCAGGTAGCCGCCGATCAACAGCAGCGAGGCCGAGTAGAACGCCGCGGTCTTGGACACCTGCATCTTGGCCAGCCAGCGCGCATGCCGGCGCGAGGCGACCAGCAGCAACGGCATCGTGCAGGCATGCACCAGCGCCCGCGCGGCCAGCACGTCGGCATCGAAGCCGCCGAACATCAGTGCCTGCGAGAACAGGTAGACGTCGAACAGGAACAGCCCGCCCAAGGCCATGCTCAGCGGCTTGGCCGACCAGCGCGTGGGGTCGAGCTGGTTGCGGAAGAACTGCTCGACCAGCAGCAGGCCCAGCACGGCTGCACCCAGCTGGCTGGCCACCAGCAGCCATGGCAACACGCCGAAGCGTTCGGGCAGCAGGCCTTCGACCAGGTTGGCCGCCAGCCCCACCAGCAACAGGCCGATCAACAGCGCCTGCCCGAGGTGGGCACGCCGCGTTGCGAGCGTGCTGACCATCGGCCGCAGCAACAGCACCAGGAAGTAGACCCAGGCGCCGTAGCGCAACTGGTCGAACAGCAGGGCCAGGTGCCAGGTCAACCGCTTGGTCGAGCCCTGGTCGACCCAGCCCGCCAGACCCCACACCGCCGTGACCAGCACGGCCAGGAAGAAGGCCTGGGCCGCTCGGTCGGCCGGTGCACGCAGCAGGCCGCCGCGCAGCAGGTAGACGGCGTAGCCCGCGTGCAGCAGGGCCACCAACAACAAGCCGGCCGAGGCCAGATCGGAAAACGCCAGACCGTCCGCCAGACCCGCGGCCCAGTCGCCGAGATCAGCCCACACCGGCAGTCACCTTGCCTGCTTGTCGATCGGCCGCGCCGCCGTCGAGTCGACCGGGCCTGCCGGCCCGGCCCTGGGCGTTCAGCGCGCCCCCTTGCCGGTGAGCACCACGCCCACCGTCTCGAACAGGATCACGAAGTCGAGGAACAGGCTGTGGTTCTTCACGTAGTACAGGTCGTACTGCAGCTTCTCCTGCGAATCCTCGATCGTCGAGCCGTACTGGTAGCGCACCTGGGCCCAGCCGGTGACACCGGGCTTGAGGCTGTGCCGCACCGCGTAATAGGGAATCTCGGTGGTGAGCTGCTCGACGAAGAAGGGCCGTTCGGGCCGCGGGCCGACCAGGCTCATGTCGCCGCTGAGCACGTTGAAGAGCTGCGGCAACTCGTCCACGCGCAGCAGCCGGATGATGTTGCCCACCCGGGTCACCCGGTTGTCGTTGGCCGTGGCCCACCGTGGCGTACCGTCCTGTTCGGCATCGGTGCGCATGCTGCGGAACTTGGTGACCTTGAAGGTCCTGCTGTTGTAGCCCACCCGCTCCTGACGGTAGAAGATGGGGCCGGGGCTCTCCAGCTTGATGGCGATGGCGGTGACCAGCATCACCGGCGCCGCCAGCACGATCAGCACCAGCGAGCACAGGATGTCGAAGATGCGCTTGACCGCCGTGCGATAGAAGCCCTGGTTGAAGCCGTCGCCGAAGATCAGCCAGCCGGCGTTGACGAAGTCGATGCGGATCTGGCCGAGCATGCGCTCGAAGTAGGTGGTGATGTCGAACACCCGCACGCCCGAGAGCTTGCAGTCGAGCAGTTCGCGCAGCGGCATGCTGCCCGAACGGCGCTCGGTCAACGCCACGATGATCTCGTCCACGCCCAGCCGATGCGCCGTCTGGGTGAGCGACTGCTCGGCCGACAGGCGCTGGGCCTCGGGCACGGCGGTCTGCTTCTCGTTGGGGCCGGGGAAGTAGCCGACGATGGTGGCCAGCGGGTCGGCGGCGCGCAGCGTGCTGCCCACCATCTGCGCCGCAGGCCCCGAGCCGAAGATCAGCACCCGCGCGCCCGCGCGCGACTTGGTGGCCCAGTAACCCATCACCACCCGACGCAGGATCAGCGCGGCGATCACCAGCATCGCCGAGGCGCGTATCGCGTCGACATTGCCGAAACCGACCGGCAGCACCCGGAAGATCTGGTAGGTGAGCAGCAGGGCCAACCCCAGCGCCAGCGCAGCACGAACGCTCGATTCCGCCATCGACCAGTCCTGCACGCGCTGGTAAAGCCCCGAGGCGCTGTTGATCACGAAGAGGCCGGCTGCCAGGGTGAAGACCTGGGCGCCCGCCATCGGCATGGCCGACTTCAGGCTTTCGGCCTGGGCCAGCACGACGCCCGCCAGCGCGAGCAACGACAACAGGAAGTCGAAGAAGATGCGCCGCAGCGTCCACGCGTGAAAGTAATGATTGAACAGCCTGATCATTCCGGAATCTCCCAACGCATCGTCGCACGAGCAACGTCGCGCCTACCCCAACCCGGGTGGCCACTCGTCTGCGCACGGCACAGCAAGCGGCGCTTTCGGCAAACACCCGAGGTCAACCGGGCCGCTCGGGCGCCGGACTTTGTAACTGTAAGCAGCGCTGCGCGCCTTGGGCAATCCCGCCTCCTGGGGTGTTGCGACCGATGTCACGCCCCGGGTTGATTGTTGCACCGGGCGCCCGGGCGCCGGCTGCGAGAACTCAATCCACGGCAATGGCAAGCCGCTGCGGCCTTGGGGGTTCGGGCGCGGCCGGCCTGGCCGACGGCGGCGCCGACGGAACCACGGCTGGACAGGCCGCCACGTGCAGGTCGGCATGGGTGCGCCCGGCGTCCAGCGCCGCCACGCACAACTGCCAGGCGGCATCGGGCTGCGGCACGTGAAAGCCATAGCAGACCAGCCCACCGGCCTCATGCCGGCGCACGGCGGTGGCGTCGACGAAGGCAGTCTCGTGCTGACCCAGTTCAACCTCGACACGGCCCTGCGTGCCCTCGGGCAGCGGCACCGCGCATTCGGCCTGGAAGCCGTGCAGCGACAGCTCGGTCACCTGCAGCTCGAAGGTGAGCTGCGTGTTGTAAGACCTGACCCGCAGCCGCGCGGGGCAGCGGATGGAAAACCGCTGGTGCCGCCGCAGCGCCAGCTCGGCCGTGGCACCGACTGAAGGTTGCGGCAGCACCGCGGCATAGGTCTCGTGGTCGTAGATCGACTGCAGCAGCAGGCGCTGCCGGTCGCTGAGCGAGGCGAACACGGCGGTGCGCTGGTTGAAGAAGTGGTCCAGCATCGCCGGCGTCATCACCGGATCGTTGGTGGTGAAGAACCGCCGCTGCGGCGCCTGGATGTTGGGCAGGCGCGTCTCGACGAAGTAGCGGTGCAGGTTCTTGCGGTCGCGCTGCTGCGCATAGGCCTGGCGGAACACCTCGGGCGCGTGCAGCAGGTCGAGGCAGGCGCCCACCGCGGGCGCGCCGTTGGCGAAGTCGTAGTTGTTGACCACTTCGGCCTGCAGCCGCTCGAAGAACAGCAGCGACTCGTACATCTCGATCTTGTTCGGGTTGACCGCGATGACGATGTGCCGGGTGTCGAAGTACTCGCGGCAGTACTCGTACATGAACTTCATCAGCGGAAACAGGATCTTGCCGCCGGTCTTGCGGAACTTCGGGTCGATGGCCAGCGCCGAAATTTCAGCGACCTTGCCGGCCTTTGCGCGCACCTGGCCGAGTTTGAACACCGATTGCAGCGGAAAGCCGAAAACCCCTTCGCGGATCATCGAGATCGTGCCGACCACCCGGCCGTCCCACTTGGCACACAGCGTGGTGGTGGTGGGCAGGGCGTGATAGATGGTGATCCGCAGCCCCGACGGGTCGGGCTGCATGAAGCCCGAGGCCACGTAGGCGTCGTGCAGGATGCGAAAGCACGCCTCCAGCTCGTCCTGCGTATCGGCGATCTTCAGCTCCAGCCGGGCATCGGGCCGGGGATCGCAATCGATCAGGCTGCGGAAGAGCGAGAACCGCACCGATCGCGGCAGCAGCCCCAGCGCCGAACGTACCGCCTGGTGCAGGGACTTGCGAGCGATGGAGGCCAGGGATCGTTTCATTGGCAAGGACGGCACATGGGCAAGGCAGGGCACCGGTCGGCACCCACTGACACCTTGCGTAAACCATCGGCATCCCCGGGCGGCGATTGAGGGCGCGTCGCCCTTGGCGCGGTAACAGCTTGTGAGCGCGCCGCGGCTCAGGCCCAGTCCAGCGGTGGCCGGGCGACCGGCCGCACGCTCTCGTAGGCACGTGCCGCACGCAGCACCATCGCGTCGCCGAACATCGGCCCCACCAGCTGCAGCCCGATCGGCAAGCCGTCGGCCGTCAGGCCGCAGGGGATGGTGCAGGCCGGTTGCTGGCTCAGATTGAATGGGTAGGAGAACGGCGTCCAGCCCAGCAGGCTGACCGGGTCCATCGGCCCCTGGCCGGCGGGCCGCGCCTCGAAGGCCGGAATCGCCACCGCCGGCGTGGCGATCAGGTCGAAGCGCTGCATGAACTGGCGCAGGTGCGCGCCCAGCGCGCCGCGGCGCAGGTTCAGGTGCTGGATCTGCAGCGCGCTCAGGCCGGCGCCCAGTGCCGCTTCGGCCACCAGGTCGGGGTCGGCGACGGCCTGCTGCGCGGGTGTCATGCCGCTGTACAGCGTGTGCGCGCCCAGGAACCACAGGCCAGTGCAGATGTCGAGCGGGTCGTCGATGCCGGGGTCGACCGCCTCGACCACCGCGCCCAGCGCCTGCAGGTCGTTCACCGCGCGGTCGACCGCCGCCGCCACCTCGGGATGCACGTTCTTGGCATAACCCAGATTGGGCGAATAGGCGATGCGCAGGCCGCGCACGCCGTCGTCCAGCCCGACGCGGTAGTCACGCGCATCGAAGGGCAGCGAGGTCCAGTCGCGCGCGTCGGGCTGGCTCATCACGTTGAGCATCAAGGCGGCGTCGGCCACGCTCATGGTGTGCGGGCCCAGGTGGGCCACGCTGCCGAAGGGCGACAGCGGAAAGGCCGGCACGCGGCCGAAGCTGGGCTTCAGGCCGAAGTTGCCGCAGAAAGCCGCCGGGATGCGCACCGATCCGGCGCCGTCGGTGCCCACGCTCAAGGGCCCCAGGCCCGCGGCCACCGCAGCGGCCGTGCCGCCCGACGAGCCACCGGGCGTGCGCGACAGGTTCCACGGGTTGCGGCTGATGCCGGTCAGCGGCGAATTGGTCTCGCCCTTGCAGCCGAACTCGGGCGTGGTGGTCTTGCCCAGCAGCACCGCGCCGGCCTCGCGCAGGCGGGCGGTGACGGGCGCGTCCACCTCCCAGGGCTGGTTGGCGTCGACGGTACGCGAGCCGCGCCGCGTCGGCCAGCCGCGCGTCAGGATCAGGTCCTTGATCGAGGTGGGCACGCCGTCGAGCAGGCCGATCGGCGCCCCCTGGCGCCAGCGCGCCTCGCTGGCGCGGGCGCTGGCCAGCGCGGCCTCGGCGTCCACCAGGCAGAAGGCGTTGAGCTGCGGGTTCAGCCGGTCGATGCGGGCCAGCACCGCCTGCGTGGCCTCCACCGGCGAAGCGCCGCCGCTGCGGTAGAGCCGCAGCAGTTCGGTGGCGGTGCAGTCGGTGAGTTGGGTCGGACGATTGGTCGACATCGCGGGCTCCTCGGTGGGCGGTGCAGGCGGGACGGAGAGGCTCAGGCGCTGGCGCCGTGCTGCAGGAAGTCGGCCGCCAGGTGCGACAGCGCGCGCACGCCGGTGACCAGGCAGCGCTCGTCGACGAAGAAGCGCGGCGAGTGGTTGGGCGCGGCCTTGCTGACGTCTTTCTCCTCGGGCGTCACGCCCAGGAAGATGAACAGCCCCGGCACCACGCGCTGGAAGAACGAGAAGTCTTCCGAGCCGGTGACCTTGGGCACCAGCGCCAGCCGGTTGGGGCCGGCCACGCGGGCCAGCGTGGGGCGCATGGCCTCGGTCAGCGCCGGGTCGTTGACGGTGACCGGGTAGTTCTTCTTGATGCACACGGTGCAGCCGGCGCGCGCGCTGCGCGAGATCGCCTCGGCCAGGTAGGTGACACGCTCGTGGATGTCGTCGCGCATCTCCTCGTCGAAGGTGCGGATGGTGCCGCGCATCTCGACCGAGTCGGGGATGATGTTCTCGCGCAGCCCGCCGTGGATGGTGCCGATGGTGACCACCGCCGGCTCGCGCGTCAGGTCGACCTGGCGGCTGACCACCGTCTGCAGGCCCAGCACCACCTGGGCCGCGGTGACGATCGGGTCGACCCCCGCCCAGGGCATGGCGCCATGGGTCTGGCTGCCACGCACGGTGATCTTCAGGTTGTCGGCGCTGGCCATCGTCGGCCCGGGCCGGTAGCCCACCACGTTGAGCGGCAGCCGCGAGGTGACGTGCAGGCCGAAGATCGCCGCGGGCCGCGGGTTGTCCATCACGCCCTCTTCGACCATCATCTTCGCGCCGCCCTCCTCGCCCTCGGGCGGCAGTTCCTCGGCGGGCTGGAAGATGAACTTCACCGTGCCCCGCAGCGCGCCGCGCTGGCTGGCCAGCACCTCGGCCACGCCCATCAGGATGGCGGTGTGGGCATCGTGGCCGCAGGCGTGCATCACGCCCACCTGATCGCCGTTCCACTCGGCCTTGACCTTGCTGGCAAACGGCAGGTCCACCTCCTCGGCCACGGGCAGCGCGTCCATGTCGGCGCGCAGCGCCACCACCGGGCCGGGCAGCGCGCCCTTGAGCAGGCCCACCACGCCGGTGTGGGCCACGCCGGTGCGCACCTCGTCGAAGCCGAGCGCGCGCAGGTGCTCGGCGACGATGCCGGCGGTGCGGAACTCGCGGTTGCCCAGCTCGGGGTGGGCGTGAAAGTCGCGCCGCCAGGCGATCACCCGGGCTTCGGCCGCATGGGCGGCGGCGTCGATCTGGGCCGCCAGGTCGCTGGCGATGACGGGGGTTGAACTCATGGGCACAGGTCCTTTGGAGCGGGAGGATCGGGTTCAGGGTTGCTTGAAATCACCGGCCCACATCACCGCCCACTTGGCAGGATCGATGTAGGCCTTCAGCGCGGCATTGACCTGCGCCAGCGTCAGCGCGGCGATGGCGTCGTCGGTGCGTTGCTGGATGGCGAAGCGCCGCTGCAGGTACAGGTTGTTGACCAGCGCGCCGGCCACCGCCGGGTCTTGGGCGCGGCTCAGGCGGCGCTGGTTGAGCAGGCCGATGCGGGCTTCGTCGAGTTCCTTCTGGCTGAAGCCCTCGGCCAGCGCGCGCGCCACTTCTGCTTTCAGCGCGGCCTCCACCTTGGGCTGGTTCTGCGGCGCGAAGATGGCCGAAGCCTGCCAGCGCGAGTTCAGCTCGAAGCTGTTCCAGGCCACGTAGGAGCGCACGTCGTAGCTCAGCCCGTCCTTCTCGCGGATGCGCGACCACAGCCGCGAATTGGCGTCGCCGCCCAGCAAATGGTTGGCCACCAGCAACGCCGGAAAGTCGGCATGGGTGTCGTTGATCGCCAGCGGCTGCGCCAGCAGCAGGTGGGCATTGGGCTTGTCGGGGGTGGCCAGCAGCTGGCGCACCGGCGGTACAGGCACCAGCGGCTGCGGCGCGCGCGTGAAGGCCAGCGCGCCGCCGGCCGGTTGCGCCCAGTTGCCGAAGGCGCTCGCCAGCGCGGCCGTCACGGCCGGCACGTCCATGTCGCCCACCGCGCTGAACTCGCCCACCGCGGCGCTGACGAAGCGCCGGTGCGCCGCGCGCACCGCGTCGACGCTGGTGGCCTGCACGTCCTGCTCGATCTCGTCGAAGCTGGGGGCATGGCGCAGGTCACCCCGCGGGTAGGGATTGCCATGGCGCTGCAGCGCGTTGGCGGCCACCGCGCCGGGCTCACTGCGCTGCGCGGCGATGGCCGACAGGATCTGCCGGCGGCGCTCGTCCAGCGCGTCGGCGGGGAAGGCCGGTTCACGCAGCAGCCGGCCAACCAGCGCCACCACCGCCGGCAGGTGCTCGCGCACGGTGGTGATGCCCACCGTCAGCGCCTGCCCGCTGGCGCTGAACCCCACTTCGGCCCGCAGCTTGTCGAAGGCATCGCTGATCTGCGCGCGGCTCAAACCCGCGCCACCCTTGTCGATCAGCCCACCCATCATCGACACCGCCATGCCCTGGCCGCGCAGGCTGGCCTCGTCGCCGAAGCGCAGCATCAGCCGCGCATGCACCGCATTGCCGCGCGTGCCCTTGGGCAGCAGCGCCAGCTTCAGCCCGCTGGGCAGGGTGCTGGTCTGGGTGCGGGCGTCGAGGTTGGCCGGCGTGGCGTCGAAGGCCTCGGCCTGGGCCACCGCGGTGTCGCCCTGGTAGCCCTTGACCAGCGGCGCCACGTCCACCCGCTGCGGGTCGGGCGCGCGCTGCGGCGCGTCGGTGGGCAGGTAGGTGCCCAGGGTGCGGTTGTCGGCCACCAGCCGGGCCTGGGCCACGCGCTGCACGTCGGCCAGCTTCAGCGCGCGCATGCGGTCGCGGGCCAGGAAGTACAGCCGCCAGTCGCCGTTGCCGATGGCCTCGGACAGCGCCACGCCCACCTGCTCGGGGTCGCTGAAGCCCTGGTTCCAGTCGTTGAGCCACTGGGTGCGCACACGCTCCAGTTCCTCGGCGGTGACGGGCTCGGCGGCCAGCGCATCCACCGTGACCAGCAGCGCCTTGCGGGCGCTGTCCACGTCCTGGCCGGGCGCCAGCTGCACGCCCAGCATCAGCGGGCCGGGCTCGGCCACGCTCCAGGTGAAGCCGAAGGTGGACGCGGCCAGCTTCTGCTCGACCAGCCGCTTGTGCAGCCGGCCCGAGGGTGCGTTGCCCAGCAGTGCGGCCAGCGCCTCGGTGGCCGGGTAGTCGGCATCGGCGGCGGCCACGCCGTGCCAGGCGGCCAACAGGAAGGGCGCGCCGCCCTTGCGCCGCACGGTGGTGCTGCGCTCGCCCTTCTGCACCGGGTCGACGGTGTAGGTGGGGGCCAACGTGCGCTGCGGTCGGGGCAGCGGCCCGAAGTACTGCGACACCCAGCCCAGCACCTTGGACGCGTCGAACTTGCCGGCCACCACCAGCGTGGCGTTGTCGGGCTGGTAGTGCAGCCGGTAGAAGGCCTGCAGCCGGGCGATGTCGACGTTCTCGACGTCGGCGCGGGCACCGATCGGCATCTTGCCGTAGTTGTGCCACTGGTACATCGCCGCCAGCGTCTGCTCCATCACCGCGCGCACCGGGTTGTTCTCGCCCGATTCCATCTCGTTGCGCACCACGGTCATCTCGGTGTCGAGGTCGCTGCGCGCGATCAGGCTGTTGACCATCGCGTCGGCCTGCCAGCTGAGGTACCAGCGCAGGGTCTCGTCGTTGGCGGTGAAGCTGGCGAAGTAGTTGGTGCGGTCGAAGCTGGTGCTGCCGTTGTAGCGCAGCCCGCGGCGGCCGAACTCGGCCATCACGTTGCGGGTGGTCGGCGTGCCCTTGAAGATCAGGTGCTCCAGCAGGTGCGCCATGCCGGTCTCGCCGTAGTTCTCGTGGCGCGAACCGACCCGGTAGGTGACGTTGACCGTGGTGCTGGGCTTGGTGTCGTCGGGCACCAGCAGCAGCTGCAGGCCGTTGGGCAGGCGGTACTCGGTGATGCCCTCGACCCGGGTCACTTCGGTCAGCGCCGGCGGCAGGCCCACCGACACGGCGGGCGGTGCGGCGGGCGCAACTGCGGCGGTCTGTGCGCCGGCGCCGGCCGGCAGTACCGCCACCGCGGCCAGCAGCCAGGGCAAGACGGTGGTGATCAACCAAGGGCAGCGGCGGTGCTGGCGCATGGCGCAAGGCGGGGGCGAGGCATGGGCAGGGTGCATCGGGCAAAGTCTAGGGCGTCGTGCCGGCGCGCGCCGGCGCCTCGGCCTGCAGCCGTGCCAGCAGCGCGGGCAGCGACAGCTTCTGCGTCAGCACCTCGCCCATGTGGCGGGCGCAGCGGCGGTGCACGCGGTCGAACGGGGTCCACTCGAAGCCGTCCATCTCGGGCCGGTTGCCGCCCCAGTGGTCGGTGTAGTGGCTCTCGCAGTGGCAGCCGGCGGCGTCGAAGCGCTCGCTGAGCAGCGCGAACAGGTGCAGGTCCTTGCGCGGGCGGTAGCTCATGCGGCCCAGGTCGAGCAGGGCCCGGCCGGTGAAGTCGAGCCCGCATTCCTCGCGCGTCTCGCGCAGCGCGGTGGCCAGCGGCGCTTCGCCGGGGTCGGCGCCACCCTTGGGGATGTCCCAGTGCCAGGCGCCGGTGACATGGCACAGCAGCAACTCGTGCGCCGGGTTGATCACCAGGATGCCGCAGGACAGCGTCTTCATCGCACCGGGGTCGCGCTCGATCTCGCGGCGGCGCGCGGGCCGATCAGCCGCCAGGTAGCGGCGGTGGCCAATGCGCTGAGCGCCATGCAGCCCCAGATCACCGGCAGGTAGCTGCGCTGGGCATCGAACACCGCGCCGGCCACCCAGGGCCCCAGCAGGTTGCCGAAGGCCGCACCGGTGTAGAGCGTGCCGATGATGGCCGACACTGCCCGCGCGCCGAACAGGTCCATGCACAGCGCGGGCATCAGCGAGACGATGCCACCGTAGCTCAGCCCCAGCCACAGCGCAAAGACCGCCATCGCGAGGTAGCCGTCGGCCGCCGCCCAGAGCAGGTAGGACAGGCCCAGCGAGGCCTGCGCCAGCGCCAGCGTCAGCGGCCGGCCGGCGCGGTCGGCCAGCGCGCCGATGACGAAGCGGCCCACCAGGCTGCCGATGCCGATCAGCCCGACCAGGCCCACCGCCTGCGCATCGGCCAGCCCCAGATCGCGCGCAGCGGCCGACACATGCGCGAACGGGATGAACATGCTGGGCGCGGCCGCCACCGCCATCAGGTACATCCAGCGGAAGGCCGGCGTGCGCATCGCCTCGCGCAGGGTGTGGCCGGCCACCGCCCCGCCCTTGCCGGACATCGCCGACGGCGCGCGCCGCAGCATCAGCGTGGCGCCCAGCCCCAGCACCAGCACGCCCCCGGCCAGCACCGCCATCGCCCCGCGCCACTGAAGCGCGCCGATCAGCGCGGTGGCCGCCAGCGGCACCGCCACCGTGCCGGCGCCGATGCCGGCGCTGGCGATGCCCGCGGCCAGCCCGCGACGGCGCGTGAACCAGGGCTGCACGCAGGCGATCGACGGGGTGTAGACCAGCGCGATGCCCAGGCCGATGCCCAGGCCGTAACCGGCATAGACCACCGCCATCGACTGTGCCAGGCTGCTGACCAGCAGCCCGCCGGCGATCAACGCCATGCCCGCGCTGCAGACCGCGCGCGGGCCGTAGCGGTCGGCCAGCATGCCGCCGCCGGCGCCGCCGATGAAGTACACCAGCCCCGACAGTCCGAAGACCAGCGAGACATCGGCGCGGTCGGCCTGGAAGTCGCGCGTCAGCGACGCGAAGAACGCGGCAAACGAGTACGAGACCCCGAAGATCACCGCCAGCGCGATGAAGCAGGCCCACACCACCACCCAGGCCTGGCGACTCTCTTCGGACGGCTGCGCATCGGACATCCGGCCCAGTGTAGAGGCCGGCGCGGACAAGGCATCATCACGACTTCACTGATGCCGCGAGCCCGCACGACGGGCCAACCACCGGAGACAAACCCGATGAAACACGCCCTCAAGACCACCACCGCGTCGGCGGCCAGGCTCGCCGCCGCCTTCGCCGCCGGCCTGGCCGTCGGCAGCCTGCCGGCCGCCGCCCAGACCGCCCCGCTGAAGGTGGGCCTGATGCTGCCCTACACCGGCACCTTCGCCGCGCTGGGCAACGCCATCGAGAACGGCTTTCGCCTGCATGTCGGCGAGCTGGGCGGCAAGCTGGCCGGGCGCGAGATCCAGTACTTCAAGGTCGACGACGAGAGCGACCCGAGCAAGGCCACCGACAACGTCAACAAGCTGATCAAGCGTGACCAGGTCGACGTGATCGTCGGCACGGTGCACTCGGGCGTGGCGCTGGCGATGGCGCGCGCGGCCAAGGACAGCAACACCCTGCTGATCGTGCCCAACGCCGGCGCCGACGGCATCACCGGCGCGCAGTGCGCGCCCAACATCTTCCGCTCGAGCGTCAGCAACTGGCAGCCGGGATACGCCACCGGCGTGGTGGCCGCCGGCAAGGGCTACAAGCGCGCGATGACCATCACCTGGAACTACGCCGCCGGCACCGAGACGGTGAAGGGCTTCACCGAGGCCTTCGAGAAGGGTGGCGGCAAGGTGGTGAAGGACCTGTCGCTTCCCTTCCCCAACGTCGAGTTCCAGGCCCTGCTGACCGAGATCGCGGCGCAGAAGCCCGACGTGGTGTTCGCCTTCTTCGCCGGCGGCGGCGCGGTCAAGTTCGTCAAGGACTACGACGCGGCGG
>JAURXG010000362.1 GCA_030654555.1 Aquabacterium sp. | reverse complement strand
CAACTGCCCCGTCAACTCGATCCTGATGGGCTTCGGCAACGCCGAGCAGCAGCAGCGCTTCCTCAAGCCGCTGGCGCGCGGCGACATGCTGGGCGCCTTCTGCCTGACCGAGCCGCATGTGGGCTCGGAGGCGGGCGGGCTGAAGACGACGGCCACGCGAGAGGGCGACCACTACGTGCACAACGGCGTCAAGCAGTTCATCACCAGCGGCAAGAACGGCGACGTGGCGATCGTGATGGCGGTCACCGACAAGGCCGCCGGCAAGCGCGGCATCAGCGCCTTCCTGGTGCCCACGTCGACGCCGGGTTATGTCGTCGCGCGGCTCGAGGACAAGATGGGCCAGCACGCCAGCGACACCGCGCAGATCCTGTTCGAGGACTGCCGCGTGCCGGCGGCCAACCGGATCGGTGACGAGGGCCAGGGCCTGAAGATTGCCCTGTCGGGGCTCGAAGGCGGGCGCATCGGCATCGCCAGCCAGGCGGTGGGCATGGCGCGCGCGGCGTTCGAGTGCGCGCTGGCCTACAGCAAGGAGCGCAAGGCCTTCGGCGTGCCGATCTTCGAGCACCAGGCGGTGCAGTTCAAGCTGGCCGAGATGGCCACCAAGATCGAGGCCGCGCGCCAGCTGATCTGGCATGCGGCCACGCTGAAGGATGCCGGCCTGCCCTGCCTGAAGGAGGCGGCGATGGCCAAGCTGATGGCCAGCGAGATGGCCGAGGCCGTGTGCTCGGCCGCCATCCAGGTGCTGGGCGGCTACGGCTATGTCAGCGACTTCCCGGTCGAGCGCATCTACCGCGACGTGCGCGTCTGCCAGATCTACGAAGGCACCTCCGAGGTGCAGAAGATCCTGATCGGCCGCGCACTGGCGCAGGCCACCGGCTGAGCGGTGCGCCCGGGGTCAATCCTTGGGTAGATACAGCCGGTCGGAGTAGGTGGCCAGCCACTCGGGCCGGAAGGCCACGAAGATCGCCGTCAGCATGCCGGTGATGAAGGCTTCGCCCGAGGCGGTGAGAAAACGCGCCAGCAGCAGGTCGCCGGTGTCGGTGCCGCCGGGCGCATCCACCAGCACCAGCGCCAGCGCGCCGGCGGTGGCGGCGGCGATCCAGGTGGTGAAGAAGCCGCGGCCCATGATGTAGATGAACAGGTGGTTGGGCAGCCAGCGCCGCAGCGCCGCACCCAGCGCCATCGCGAGCGTGGCCGGCACCAGGCCCAGCCACACCAGCCGGTGCAGCGCCTCGGGCCAGGCCAGCCCGCCCACCGCCACCATCACGCCGGCGACCGGCAGCAGCGCCAGCACCGTCAGCGGCCAGCCGGCCAGCAGCACCAGCAGCGCCGCCCCCGACAGCGGCTGGATGATCGGCGCCGAGGCGATCTTGTCGGCGCCCCAGAACAGCGGCAGCACCGCCCACCAGGCCAGCCAGGGCCAGGGCGGGCCGGCCAGCCCCAGGCTGCGCCAGGGCCGCAGCGCCAGCGCCAGGCCCAGCATGGCCAGCAGCAACACCGTGTTGAGGATCATCCGCCGCATTCTGCGGGCCGGCCCGGCGCGCAGAATGCGCAGGGTCATGCGCCGCCGCAGGGTCGGGCCGGTGGTGCGGCGATTGTTCGGCGGTCGCGCGGTGGTGGTGCGGCGGTGATGCGCCGGCCGGCCGGCGAGAATCGGACCATGACTGCATCGAACGGCGAGCCTGTGCCCCGCGTCCACTGGACCGACGACGACGGCACGCCGCAGCAGGCGCGCTGGCGCTCGCTGGCCGGCCATCCACCGCCGGCGTCGCTGCTGCTGGCCGACGATGCACTGGGCGCCGATGCCGCCTACCGGCTGCTGAACGCGGGCACCGCAATCCTGTGGCTGGGCGACTACCAGAACGCGCGCCACCTGCTGCAGGCGCTGGGCCGCCGGCTCGACAAGCGGCAGCAGCGGCCCCACCGCCCTGCGGCGTCGCTGACCGACGCCTTCCAGGCCCAGCGCCGGGCGCAGGCCGAGCGCGCGCGCATCCTGGGCGGGCTGCTGCTGCCCTTCGACACGGACCACGGCGTGCCGCTGCGCCGCGCGCCCGACGTGCGCGCCGCCGGCGCGCAGGCGCATGGCCCGGTGGCCGAGCACTACGTGCAATCGCTGCGCGAACTGCTGGGCCTGGTGGGCGCGTTCGAGTGGCGCCGCAAGGGCGTGGTGATCCCGGCGCTGGGCGCGGCGATCCACCCGCACCACGGCGTGTTCTCGCCGGTGCGCGGCGAGTATGTCGATCTGGTGGCGCAGGCCCCGCTGCCGGTGGTGGCGCAGGACCAGGGCGCCTTCGACATCGGCACCGGCACCGGCGTGCTGGCGGCGGTGCTGGCCAAACGCGGCCTGCGCGTGGTGGCCACCGACCTGTCGCCCGTCGCGCTGGCCTGCGCGGCCGACAACCTGCGGCGCCTGGGCCTGCAGCGGCAGGTCACGCTGCAGTCGGCCGATCTGTTTCCCGAGGGCCGGGCGGGGTTGTTGGTGTGCAACCCGCCCTGGGTGCCGGCGCCGGCCGGCTCGGCGCTGGAAGCCGCCGTCTACGACCCCGACAGCCGCATGCTGCGGGGCTTTCTGGCCGGGCTGGCGGCGCACCTGGCGCCGGGTGGCGAGGGCTGGCTGATCCTGTCGGACCTGGCCGAGCACCTGGGCCTGCGCTCGCGCGACGACCTGCTGGGCTGGATCGCCGCGGCGGGCCTGCAGGTGCTGGGGCGGCTGGACACCCGGCCGCGCCACGGCAAGGCGGTCGATGCCGACGATCCGCTGCATGCCGCGCGGGCGGCCGAAGTCACGTCGCTGTGGCGCCTGGGCGCGGCCTGAGGGGGCGCACCCGGCGGGCCACGACCAGCCGCGTACCGGTCGTGTATCAGCCGCTGATCAACCGCGTTGGGCGGCCAGTGCCGCGCTGGCCTGGGCCTGCTGCGCAGCGGCGGCCTTGGCCATCACGGTGGCGGCGTGCTGCTCGGTGGCCAGGTGGTTCAGGCTGCCCAACGTGGCCAGGGTGACCATCAGCGCCAGGCCTAGGGCGGTGGCGGTGCGGGTGGTGTGGCTGGTGTTCATGGCGTGCTCCGGTGCGGGGTTCGGGGTGTCGATGGACGCACTCTAGGCACCCGCTCCCTGGGCCGCATCCGGCTTGCGACGAAGCGCCCGCCGTGCCGGATCAACGGCAAATGGCCGCGACGAACCGATCGGCTTCAGGCCGCGCTGTCGTCGCGCCGGCCGTAGGCCGGATCGATGCGCAGCAGCGCCGCGGCGATGAACGACGGCAGCGTGGCCACGCAGACCCAGACGAAGAAGCCGGTGTAGCCCAGCCGGCTCTGCAGCCAGCCCGCGGCCATGCCCGGCAGCATCATGCCCAGCGCCATGAAGCCGGTGCAGATCGCGTAGTGCGCGGTCTTGTGCGGGTTCTCGCCGCGGCCGCCGTCGGGCCGGCCGCCTTCGGCCACCATCAGCATGAAGACCATGTAGGCGGTGAAGCCAAAGCCGTAGCCGAACTGCTCGGCCGCCAGCGCGGCGCTGACCAGCCACAGGTCTTGCGGCTGCCACAGCGCCAGCGCCACGAACAGTGCGTTGGGCAGGTGCATGCTGAGCATCAGCGGCCACAGCAGCCGCTTGAGCCCGCCGCGCGAGATCACCCACCCGCCCAGCAGCCCGCCCAGCGTCAGCGCGGCCACGCCCACCGTGCCGTAGGCCAGCCCCACGGCCTGGGTGCCCAATGCCAGGCCGCCGGCCTCGCGCGCATCCAGCAGGAAGGGTGTGACCAGCTTCAGCCCCTGCGCCTCGGCGAAGCGGTACAGCAGCAGGAAGGCCAGGATGCGACCGATGTCGGGCCGGCGGAAGAAGGCCGCGAACACCGCCAGCGCCTCGCGCGCC
>JAURXG010000206.1 GCA_030654555.1 Aquabacterium sp. | reverse complement strand
GATCGTGGCGCTCACCGCCACCGCCACCGAGGCCGACCACCAGGCCTGCATGGCCGTGGGCATGGACCAGGTCATCACCAAGCCCTTCACCCCGACGCAGCTGGCCGAGGCCTTGCGCGGCGCCGGCCGCTCGCGGCTGGGGCGCTGACGCCGCGGCTTCAGGCCGCTGGGCGGGCGCTGCCGGCTCAGGCCGCTTCGCGCCAGGGCAAACCGGCCATCGCCGCCGCCGGCTCGGTCAGCAGCTGCAGGTCGGGATGCCAGGTCTCGACCATGAAGCCGTACAGCGCATGCCGTCCGCCATGCCAGCGGCGCTCGGCCGACACCACGTCGAAGGCCAGCACCTGGTGCGGCAGGTTGCCGGCGTGGGCCAGCGGCACCGGCTGCGCGCCTTCGCTCAGGTCGGCAAAGCCCAGGCCGCGGTAGATGCGCACCAGCGCCGGGCTGCGCGCGCCGATCACCAGCAGCCGGATCTGGCTGGCCACCGCGGCCAGGTAGCAGGCCTTGACCAGCATGGGACGCACCAGCGCATCGGCGCCGGCGGCGATGGCCAGCCGGGTGATCTCGGCGCGCGGCTGCGCGGCCAGCGCATCGGGCAGGACCACGCTGGCCTCGATCGGCAGCGGCAGGGGATGGTTGCGCTGCAGCCGCGCGGTGCCGATCACCTCGCCGCAACGCTTGCTGCGGCACAGCAGCACCCGCGTGCCGGGCTGGCTGTCGGCGGCATCGGGCTCGGCCAGGCTGTGTGCAAGCGCCGGCAGGTGGTGGCCATAGGCCCGGGCGCGCAGCGCGCTGACCTCGCGCAGGTCGGCGTCGGTGGTGGCGATGGTGACGGTGAAGTCCAGCGTGGCGGTGGTCATGGCGGCGTTGCTCCTGGTGCGCCCCGCAGCGTGCCGCGCCGGTGCCGGGCGCAATCGGTGGATCAAGCCGACCTTTGCCGGGTGCTTGTCGGGCCCGGCGGCTACAGTAGCGAGCGTCCCCCCAACCCATCGCGGCCCTGCAAGGCCGCGCCCTGCATGCCTGCTGCCAAGTCCACCACCACGCTGCGCCCGCCCGCCCGCGGCCGCGCCTCGACCCCGTCGCTCGCGCTGTGGCTGGGCCTGGCGCTGCTGGTGATCCTGCTCGACCAGCTGACCAAGACGCTGGTGATCGGCCGTTTCGAGCTGGGCGACAGCCTCACCGTCACCAGCTACTTCAACCTGGTGCGCGCGCACAACGCCGGCGCGGCCTTCTCGTTCCTGGCCGGCGCCTCGGGCTGGCAGCGCTGGTTCTTCGTCGGCCTGGGCGCCGTGGCGTCGGGCTTCATCGTGTGGATGCTGCGCAAGCACCCCGAGCAGCGGCTGTTCTGCTTCGCCATCAGCCTGATCATGGGCGGCGCGGTGGGCAACGTGGTCGACCGCCTGCTGCACGGCCATGTGATCGACTTCCTGCAGTTCCACTGGGCCTTCCTGGCGCCGATGTTCCCGGGCGGCTTCTTCCCCAGCTTCAACATCGCCGATGCCGCCATCACCGCCGGCGCGGTGGGGCTGATCCTCGACGAGCTGCTGCGCGTGCGGCGGGGCCGTTGAGCGGCGCGCGGGACTGTCCGCATGGCGGCAGCCCCCGCCCGGCGCTACGCTGACGGCCCATGAGCGTGTCGTCCACCGATCCCACCCCACCGCCCGATGCCATGCCGGCGCACGAGCGCGCGGCCCCACCTGCCGAGGGCGATGGCCCTGGCGCGGCCGAGCGCGGCGCCTTCAGCCTGGTGCTGCGCCCGCTGCGGCTCGGCGACCCGCTGCGCTGGCTGGCGCTGGGCTGGCGCGACTTCATCCGCTGCCCGGGCATCGGCCTGTTCTACGGCGCCTGCTTCATGGGCATGGGCTGGCTGCTGATGGCGGTGTTCCGGCAGGCGCCGGCCTATGTGCTGGCGCTGTCGGCCGGCTTCCTGCTGACCGGCCCGTTCCTGTGCCTGGGCCTCTACCAGGCCAGCCGCCGGCTCGAAGAAGGCAACCGGCCCGACCTGGGCGACTCGCTGCTGTCCTGGGACCAGCGCACCGGCACGCTGGCGATCTTCGGCTTCGTTCTGCTGGTGCTGGAGATGCGGTGGGGCCGTGCCTCGCTGATCGTGTTCGCGGTCAGCTTCGACGGCATGCCCGATTTCAAGGGCTCGGTGCTGGCCCTGCTCGACCCCGAGAACCTGCAGTTCATCGTCGCCTACCTGCTCGTGGGCGGCTTCTTCGCGGGCCTGATCTTTGCCGTCAGCGTGGTGTCGATCCCGATGCTGCTGGATCGGCCCACCGATGCCATCACCGCCGGCCTGACCAGCCTGCGCCTGGTGCTCACCCAGCCCGGCGTGATGCTGTGCTGGGGCGCGCTGATCACCGCGCTGGTGGTGCTGGCGATGCTGCCCTGGTTCGCCGGCCTGCTGGTGGTGGGGCCGGTGGTGGGCCATGCCTCGTGGCATGCCTACCGCGCGGCGGTGGCCGCGTGAGGCCGCTGGCGCGGCGCACCCTGCTGCTGCTGGCGGGCAGCCTGCTGGCCACGGCCGCCGGCGCCGGCCTGCCCGAGGTGGTGGCCGCGGCCAAGCCGGCGGTGGTGGCGGTGGGCCTGTACGACCCGCTGGCCAGCCCGCGCTTCAGCTTCCGCGGCACCGGCTTCGTCGTCGGCGACGGCCGGCTGGTGGCCACCAACGCGCATGTGCTGCCCGACGACCCCGCCGCCATGCCGCAGTTGGTGTTGCAGATCGCCGGCAACCGCAATGCCGCCCAGGACGGCCCGCCGCAGATCCGCGCGCTCACGCTGGTGACGGTCGACCGCATCCACGACCTGGCGCTGCTGCGCTTCAGCGGCGAGCCGCTGCCGGTGCTGCCGCTGGCCGACGGCCCGGCGCGCGAGGGCCAGGCGGTGGCCTTCATCGGCTTTCCGATCGGCGGGCTGCTGGGCTTCTCGCCCGTCACGCACCGCGCCATCGTCTCGTCGATCACGCCGATCGCGCTGCCGCCGCCCACCGCAGCGCGGCTGGACGCCGCGGCGGTGTCGCGCCTGCGGCTGGGCCCGTTCGACATCTACCAGCTCGACGGCACCGCCTACCCCGGCAACAGCGGCGGGCCGCTGCTCGACGCCGAGAGCGGCGCGGTGCTGGGCGTGGTCAACATGGTGCTGGTCAAGGGCAGCCGCGAATCGGTGCTGAGCCAGCCCTCGGGCATCAGCTACGCGATCCCCGTGCGCTTCCTGCGCGAACTGCTCGACCGGCGCTGATCGCCCCGCTGCCCCCCACCGGAGAACCGCAATGACGACCCCAGGTTTCGTGGCCAGCCACGCGCGCGATGCCGTCTTCGAACGAGGCCTGCGCGCGTTCTTCGAGTACCGCGACCTCGGCATCCGCCAGGCCACCGGCGGCCGGGTGGTGGCGCATGTGATCCGCGCTGCGGCGGGCGGCGAGTTCTCCAGCCAGCCGCATTGCCACCACACCACGTTCCAGCTGGTCTACGTGCTCCAGGGCTGGATCGAGTTCGAGTACGAAGGCCAGGGCGCCGTGCGGCTGGAGGCGGGCGCCTGCGTGCACCAGCCGCCCGGCATCCGCCACCGCGAGCTGGGCCACAGCGAGGACGTGGAGCTGCTGGAGATCGTGATGCCCGGCGACTTCAGCACCGAGCTGGTGGACGCGGTGCAGCCGCCGCCGGCCTGAGGCCGGGGCGACGCCGCTCAGGCGCCGGGATAGGTGCCCGGCAGCAGGATGCCCTTGTCGACCTGCTCGATGCGGGTCCTGCCGCAGAAGGCCATCGTCAGGTCGAGCTCCTTGTGGAGGATCTCCAGCGCCTTGGTGACGCCGGCCTCGCCCATCGCGCCCAGCGCGTAGACGAAGGCGCGGCCGATGTAGGTGCCGCGCGCCCCCAGCGCCCAGGCCTTGAGCACGTCCTGGCCCGAGCGGATGCCGCCGTCCATGTGCACCTCGATGTCGCGGCCCACCGCGTCGACGATGGCCGGCAGCGCGCGGATGCTGGACTCGGCGCCGTCGAGCTGGCGCCCGCCGTGGTTGCTGACGATCAGCGCGTCGGCGCCGCTGGCCACCGCCAGCTTGGCGTCTTCCACGTCCTGGATGCCTTTCAGGATCAGCTTGCCGCCCCAGCGCTGCTTGATGCGCGCGACGTCGTCCCAGTTCAGCCGCGGATCGAACTGGTTGGCGGTCCACTCGGACAGCGAGCTCATGTCGGCCACGCCCTTGACATGGCCGACGATGTTGCCGAACTGGCGGCGCTTCGTGCCCAGCATGCCCAGGCACCAGCTGGGCTTGGTGGCCAGGTTGATCCAGTTGGCCAGCGTCGGCTTGGGCGGCACCGACAGGCCGTTCTTCAGGTCCTTGTGGCGCTGGCCGAGGATCTGCAGATCCAGCGTCAGCACCAGCGCGCTGCAGCCGGCGGCCTGTGCGCGGGCTATCAGCCGGTCGGAGAAGTCGCGGTCGCGCATCACGTAGAGCTGGAACCAGAACGGCGCCTTGGTGTGCGCGGCGATGTCCTCAATCGAGCAGATGCTCATCGTCGACAGCGTGAACGGGATGCCGAACTTCTCGGCCGCGCGGGCGACCTTGATCTCGCCGTCGGCACAGTGCATGCCCACCGAGCCCACCGGCGCGATGGCCACCGGCATGGCCACCGGCCGGCCGATCATCGTGGTGGCCGTGCTGCGCCCCTCCATGTTGACGGCCACGCGCTGGCGCAGCTTGATGGCCTGGAAGTCGGCCTCGTTGGCACGGTAGGTGCTCTCGGTCCAGCTGCCGGAATCGGCGTAGTCGTAGAACATGCGCGGCACGCGCTTCTGCGCCAGCACGCGCAGGTCTTCGATGTGGGTGATGACGGTCATCGGGGTCTCCGTGGATGTTGTTCGTCGCCGTCGGTGCGGTGTTGGGTTGCATCGTAGCCGCGCCGCGCCGTCCGCACGTGGCGGGCCGGCCTCAATCGCCGCGATGGCCCGCCCTGGGGGCCACCCGGGGATGGAACACCAGCGGCGCGCCGCCGCCGGCCCG